>NZ_CEVIVC010000008.1:1746-11542 GCF_982290645.1 Protofrankia sp. CiP1_Cm_nod4 | reverse complement strand
ACCGGTACGGAACCTCCACATCACCGCGTTGAAGTAGCCGCGCAGGTCGGGGATCGGCCCCGACGCCCCCAGCGGGAGGTGCGGCTCGATCAGCTCCCACTCGCCGTCGGTCAGGTCGCCACGGGTCATACAACCGTGCTACCAGCCGGAGCATCCGAACGCGAAAGACGATCATCCCGCCTGTGATCCGGACTCGGAACAGGTCCTAGTGCATGCCATCTGGCTGAGGAGCGCAGGCGACTGGGGCTGACTCAGCGTCAGGTGGCCGAGCTGATGGGTGTCTCCCCGGGCCGGGTGAGCCAGATCGAGAACGGTGATCTCGACGCCAACGAGGTCGCGACGCTGAGCCGGTACGCCCGGGCGCTGGGTGCCCGCATGCGGATCATCTTCGACTATGGCAACGACCTCCGCCAGATCGCCTGACCGGCCGTTGTCTTCCACGAAGCCATGATCGTTTCCGTTTGACCCCGCCCCCCACCGAACCGCCCAGCATGCGCGCCGGGAGAGCGCGGGCAAGAGGTGGAAGGAACACGGGCTGATCTTCCCGAGCACGGTCGGCACCCACATGGAGCCGCGGGGGCTGAACACCCACATGTCCAAGCTGTGCAAGCGCACCGGGCTCCCGCACCTTGGCTCACATGCGCTACGGCACACCGCGGCGACGATGGCTTGCGTCGACACCACCGTCATCGCGCTCTGGCTCGGCCACGAAAGCCCGACCAGCACCAGGGTCTACCTGCACGCCGACATGGCCCTCAAACAACAGGCGATCACCCGCACGGCCCCACCCGGCACCGTCTCGGCCCGCTACCAGCCGACAGACGCACTGCTTGCCTTCCTCGACGCGCTCTGACCGGAACGACCCCCGCGCCGTTATGCCGCGCCCACGAAGATCAGCCCGCTTCCTGACAAGTAACGGAGCAGGCAGCGCAGCATAACGGCCGGCCCGTCATAAGGCGTGTAATGCCGGCACCGGCATTAGGCTCCTTTCTTGATGAACCCGGTGTCGTCGATGACCAGCACCCCCTGCGGGGTCCCGAGGTGTTCGACCAGGTAGTCGCGGACGTCGTCGCGGGCCGCGTCGACATCCCAGTCGGCGGTCCGCAGCAGCCGCTGCATCCCGTCCGGCGACACCTCCTCGGCATGCTCGGCAATGGTCCAGCCGTTCTTGCGCTCCAGCTCGGAGAGCAGCCCCTCCAGATACCGGAGCATCCGCGCTCGGGGCTCAGCCCGGGCGAACCGGCCACCGACCCGTTCACATACCCGGTCAAGCTCGTCCCGCCACATCCCCACATCAACATCGTTCACGTCATGTACAACACCCGAGCAGCGCACACCCTGCCACCAAGTGCCGTTGCAGTATTAGGGCGGACTCGGGTATCAGTGGTGATGGTTCTGTTCCATACGGTCACCGGTGTCGAGAAACGTCATCGTTTCTCGACACCGCCGGGGATACCACCTTCCGACGGTACGAACCCTGCCACTTATCACGGCCATGTACTGCGGCAGGCCCCATCGTTTCGTCATTTTTTGTTCGGGTTCCAGTGTCCGAGAAAAGGGGCGGATTCCCGGGAGTCAGAATTATGGTTGTCTGCTGGGTCGCGTGGATGGTCATCCAGGGGATCGAGCTCTGCGCAGCCGCAGCCGCAGCCGCAGGTGCGCATGGATGGTCACGTCGCGACCTGCGACGCGGGCTGTCAGCAGAACTCGAAATTTCGGCGTTACTCAGTCGACCCGACTGTCCACAAAGCGTACGAAGATCTGCGCCAAAAGGCAGCAGCAATGTCACGGAGACGGTCTGCCGACTGTGACTGCTTAAATATAAGCGCACGCACGCGTGCGTTACCGGCAGTCAAGGTCGAAATCAAGTGTCGACGTTCAGTTGTGTACTTCTTCACCGCACCTTGCCGGCCGACCGGCCTTCGCGGCTAGGGTTCTGCCGTGCTTTCGCAAGGAGGGCACGCGTCGGACGAAACACGCCGAGTCCTGCCCCGTCCGATGATCGCCAAACCAACGGCAGGAGCGGGGGAACCACTTCCCGGGCGCCGCGAAGCGCCCTTGGGGTGAAGCCGCAAGATGCGGCCGGGCATTTCCCAGCCCGAACCCGACAGCTCACCTCGCAGGCGTGGGGAAAGGGCATCAAGATGTCCCATGCGCGTGCTCGGCATCGCGGAACCAGGCGGACCACAAGGTATACTCGCTCGCTAGTCGCCATTCCGACGCTTGCCGCCGCCATCGGCGGCGTCGGCATCGGAGTCTCGGGGCCCGCCAGCGCGGCACCATCCGAAGACCAGATATTGTCGGCAATTGTTCAATGCGAGTCCGGAGGCAACCCGACCACCGTCAACTCGATAGGCGCCGGCGGGCTGTTCCAGTTTCTTCCCGGCACGTGGCAGGCGGTCGGTGGAACCGGGCTGCCGCAGAACGCCAGCGTTGCCGAGCAATGGAAGCGTGCCCGGATCCTGTACGCCCAGCAGGGCACGGCTCCCTGGACCGCATCGCAGTCCTGCTGGGCTGGAAAAGTCGGCAGTGTCGCCGACACGGCTCCGACCGCTACTGAGTCACAACCAGCGAATGCCCAGGAACAACCGACGAGCTCGGCCGGCGGGGGCGGGAACAACGCCGGCGACGGGAACAACGCCGGCGCCGCTCCCCAGGATGCCGGCAGCCTTCCAGTCCCTCCCTCCACCACGGACCACCACTGGCCTTCCTACCAGTCGTCCTGGTATCAGGACACCCGCCCGGCCGACGACTAGACGGCGGACGTTGGGGCGTTCCTCCAGACGACCCTGCCAGCCGAGCAGGCAAACAGCTGCCCGTTCCTGAAGGGAAATCTTCGGAAATCCCGAACCGCCCGTACTGGTGCCGTCGCGGGCCCGCCCCGATGGACGAGATAACGGTTATACAATAATCAGTGTCGCTTGGATGGGCGTAACCGAAATCAAGCTCCAGGTTCCTGGCCTACGAAGATGAAAGCAAACAAAATCGAACATCGGCCTAACTCGGTGGCATTGGTGCAGGAGTCCCCGGCTTTCAGCCGGACCGGAGCCAAAGGAAATCCGGCCGGGCGCCGTACGGCGCCCGGCCGGAGGAGCGATCGGTAGCATCGAACATGACGTGCGGGAGAGCGTCAGGGGCGGGGCGGTGCCGTCCCGCACGGCTAAATGTCCGATAATGACAGTATGATTATGCTCAGCAATGGTTTGGATGCTGGGACGCCGTTCCCCCACGTTGTGGCTGGTTTCCGCCGCCGGGAACCTGCCGCCTCCACGGCTGGCATCGGCGGAGATCTGTTGCGTTATGGGAAAGCAAGACATAACGGACTCCGTCTGAATGTTGATCAGATCGCCAGGGTGGGCTCGATGAAGGCAGTCGACACCCGTAGGCGCGGTTCGGTGTCGACGGCGAGTTCGTAGTGGCCACGGCGGATGTTCCGCACGAACGCATGCCCGGGGTTGACGGTCTGGGCGGAACGGACACGTTGTAGTCCGCACATCGGCCGCAGCCTGACCTTCGGCTGGCCGTGATCGGACTCGATCCGGTTGTTTGCCCGCCGGGCGTCGATGTGACAGGAGGCTGGGCAGCAGCTCGTCGAGGACCCTTGGGTAGGTGGCGGCCTGCTCGGCGCTCACCTCGACCGGGCGCCGGCCGTGCGACAGCGCGACGGTGAAGAAGCGGTGGGCCACGGCCAGATCGCGGTGGTCGGCGGCGAGGACGTCGATGACCTGGCCGTCCTGGTCGACCAGCGGCGTCCTTCGCCGCCCTGCGCGGTGCCCGTCCGATCGGGGCCTTCTCCGGCAGGATCCACCGGCATCGTCTCAACCGGGGTGGGGACGGCCAGGCCAACACCGCCCTGCACCGGATCGTTCTCACCCGGCTGCGCTGTGATCCTCGGAGCCGGACCTACCAGCAGCGACGGATCGCGGAAGGCGCGACCCGACGGGAGATCGTCCGCTGTTGGAAGCGGTACGTCGCCCGGGAGATCTATCACGCGCTCCCGCGGACCACCGGCCGGACGGCTGGACTGGTCGGTCCAGCGGCTTGACGAACATAGGGGCGTCAGACCCGCACGGACAGTGTCGCCCATCGACGCCGCAGGAAGTATCCGGTCATGCCGCTCCCCGGGCACTCGACCCGGTGCCTGTCGACGGCCGCGTCAACGTCGGCTCCAGCCTGTCGCCACTCGCACTGATCGAGTTACGCCGCCGTTGCCCCGTTGCCCCGTTGCCCCTGGCTCCGCGTCGGGCCATGGAATCTGGTAAGGTCGATGCGTTGCAGTTGGAGTTTCCTCGAACGTTTCGAACGCCCGTGGAGTCTGACAGCGGGCGTTTTTCGTTTTCCAGTCCTATCCGACATGGGGACGATCACACCACGGCAACCCGGGACTCGCAGCAGGCGGCCCGGTACGGCCCCCACGAAGGAAAAGAACACATGGCTCAGGGCACTGTGAAGTGGTTCAACGGCGAGAAGGGCTTCGGGTTCATCGCCCAGGACGGCGGCGGTCCCGACGTCTTCGTTCACTACTCGGCCATCGACAGCGCCGGCTTCCGCAACCTGGAGGAGAACCAGCGCGTGGAGTTCGACATCACGCAGGGCCAGAAGGGTCCGCAGGCCGAGCACGTCCGCCCGGTCTGATCTGCGGTCGCGGACGATCATTCTTGTCGGTCGCGTCGAACACGGTGACGAACGGCCGCATCGAGGCCCATGGGCGGCTTGCAAGATCTAGCGGGTCGGAGTCGCGTGTGGGTGGATAGCCCGCGGTCCGTTCGGCCTTGCCGAGGACGACCGTCGCTAGGACCGTGACCGACCAGCACTGCACGTCCCTCCCGGGCTTTGTACCGTGCCGAAGCTGACGTCGGGGCGGTCATCGGCGGTTTCAGTCGGGTCGTGGCCGTGCGATGGTCAGCGGTCGTGCTGTTTCGGTCGACGTATCTGATCACGGTGAGGCTGTCTGGCTCGCTGAGTCTGGCGCTGCGCAGATCCGCGGTGAAGGATGTCGAGATCCTGATGCCAAGGCACGAGGTCCCGGTCCTGCGCCGTCAGGTTGCCCACCGCGCCTCTCATGGCCGGACCGTGGGATCTTGTCCGCGTTGACGCGGCTGCTACCCGACGAACTACGTCGCCATCGCATTGTCGCTCCTGCCACGCTGTCAGCGTGGCATCACCGTCTGGTCACACGCCGGTGGACGTACCCGAACCGGCACGGACGCCCAACAATCGATGACGAGCTGCGCGAGCTGGTCGTCCGGCTGACCCGGGAGAACCCTCACGGGGGCACCGCCGCGTTCAAGGAGAACTCACCCGGCTCGGACGGCGCTGTTGCATTCGCCGATCACAGGCGATCTTCACTGCGGATCTTCCTGTCGGACGCGCTCATGTGCCCCGGTCAGTGGGCTACCAGCCGCCCGGAGCCGTGTTGGTGAGCCTCGACGCCGGAGGACTTGCGGCCAAGATCTGCCGGTGTACGCGAATGCAACAGTGCCCTCCGAAGCCCGGGCGGAGCCGCGGGCCTCCGGTCAGTGGTCGCCGGACCAGGGGCCGACTCCCCCGACGCGGTCAACGGAGATCGAGAGCACGTAGCCCTCGGGCGGGTTCGGCGTCGGGGGGTAGCTGGCGTCCGGGCCGAGGTAGACCTTGGCGAGGCGGTTCAGGAGGGCGGGCGCGCCGCCCTCGTTGACCGTGGCACGCCCGTGGACGATGAGGTACTCGGCCAGGCCGGCCGCGTTTGTCACGCCGCCTTCGATGGTCAGTACGACCCGCGGGTCCCGCCGGATGTTACGGATCTTCTGGTACTCCGCCAGATGGGCGGTCACGATGGCGTCCCCGTCCAGCCCCACCACACCACGCTCGCCTGCGGGCTGCCGTCCGGGTTGAGGGTGACCAGGTGACCCAGATGCCCACCGGTGATCACAGATCGCGCCTCGTCGGTCAGTGCGGCCACGCAGACCCCCTCGGTGTCAGGTAGGAGGCGGCGCCCGGAGCAGCGGGAACCACCGTCCGCACCAGCCTAGTGTGGGCAGCGGGACTGTAAATACTAAGCGTGGTGGCTGTCCGGCGTGTTGACTGTCCGAGTGGTGCGTCGTCCACACCGAGTTTTGACTGTTTGCAGCAGGGCTGGTGCGTGTACCGGGCGGCAGGTCGGTCCTGGTCAGCACGCGGGGTACCCGACCCGGAGGAGCTTTCGCGCGAGCAGCGCGTCGTGCTTGCCCGCCAGCTCCTGGCGGGCAATGCCGAGCTGGCTGAGCGGTGCCGCCGGACGGAGGAGAAAGCCGCCGAGACCGTACTGCGCGGAGCGCGTTTCGGACGTCCGCGTCAGTTGGCGTCGGGCTGCGCGCGGGGGGTGGGCCGTGACAGCTGGAGTTCGGATCGTGGGGCGCTGCCGCTGCTGCGCCGGTCTCCCTTGTCGTGCTCTGGCTGCCCGACGCCGCCTCGTAGCGACTCGAAAATAGCCATGCCCTGGCCGACAAGGGCACTGGCGATCTCGCCGATGCCGTCCGCGCCGTTCAGCACGGTGACGTTCGCTCCCGCCAGACCAGACGCTGCCTGCTTGACGATCTCGGGCAGTTGATCGATTAGCATCCGGTCGAGTGCGACACGGTTATGTGACGCCGCAGCTTCGGCCTGGATCTTCATCTTCTCGGCCTCGGCCAGGGCCAGGATGCGCACCCGCTCGGCCTCTGCTTCAGCCGGCTTGACGACTTCGGCGACGAGCTGCTGTTGGCGCAGCTCCGCCTCGCGCTGGGCCAGCTCGGTCTGGGCGGCGATGACGCCACGCTGGGCCTGCGCCTTGGCCAGCGGTCCTGCCTGAGCGGCTTCGGCCTGCGCCTTGTCGATCTCGGCTCGGTACTGGGCCTGCACGACGGAGGTCTGTCGCGCGTACTCGGCCTGCTTGCGCTGCGACTCCTGCTCGGCCTCGGCGGCTGCCTGGTTGGCCTGCGCCTGCGCGATCTGGGCCTGTCGTTGGATGGCAGCGTTGTGTGGCGCCGCGATAGCCGCGATGTAGCCGAGCCCGCCGTCGTCGATGGACTGGATCTGCAGCGCGTCGACTGTCAGCCCGATCCTGGCCATCTCCTCCTTGGAGCCGTCCAGTACCTCGGTAGCGAGCTTCTGCCGCTCCTGGATTATCTGCTCGACCGTCATCGAGCCGATGATCGACCGCAGATGGCCGGCGAAGATCCGTCCGGCCAGCACCGACATTTGGTCCTGGTCTGACAGGAAGCGCTGGCCGGCGTTGACGATGCTTTCGCTGTCGTTGCCGACCTTGAATGCGATGACGGCGCGGACGTTGAGGGCGATGCCCTGGTGGGTCACGCAGGTCTCGGCAACCTCCGCCTCGCACATGGACAGCTTCAGGAAACGAACCTTACGAAAGAACGGTATGACGAAGCCGCCGTGCCCGGTGACCACACGGAACGGTGCCTCGCCGCGGTTCTTGCCTCCCGAGATCAGCATTGCTTCGTCAGGCGCAGGCACTCTGTAGCCCAGCATCGTTGCTCCCTCAGACCAAGTCAGCTACCGCTGTCGACCGTGATGGTGAAGTCTGTCCACGGCACCACGTCGACGGTACGCGGCCCCCGGCTACCGACCACGAGGACGGAAGCGCCCTTGGGCAGCGGGTCGTCGGACCAGGCGAGGTAGGTCTCGACACCGCCACGCACCTTCAGTTTCACCTCGCCAGCGCCGCCAGGGCCCCGAGTGGCGACGATGAGGGGGCCGACGCGACCGATGACCGACGAGTCACCCACGGCATTCCTCCTCCCGCCCATGCTTCCGAGTAGCCATCGTCGACCGCTGAACACCACTGTGGCAGGCGGGATGTCCTGTGCGGAGGGTACTGGTGCCGAAGACTGTGTCATGGGTCTTGACCTACAGCATCATCCTGCGGCCAGCTGTCCATGGCCGTCTATCTTGACGGTCCCCGCTCGGGCATGGTCGGGGCTTGTGGCCCTGCGTCTGCCATACCTGATCCTGCCGCATCCTGCTGGGCGTCTCCGGCTGGCGCTGGTACTGCTGACACGTTCGGCCGCCGCGAAGGAGGCCGGGATCCTCGTGTTACGCCACCAGGTCGCGCCTTCCACTTTTCGGCCCCGCAGCGGGGGACACGGTCGCCTACCCGGCTGTCGTCCCGTCAGGGCTGTCGGTGCCCGGGCCGGGGCGGTCATGGGGCCGGTTGAGCGCCTCGTCGCCGGAGCGCAGCTTGTCGATGTCGCGCCTCCTCACGCACCGCCATCTTGGCGGCACATACTCACCGCGAATCTCCGGGCTGTGCGCCACCTGACATCCGGTTAGTAACTGTTCAAGAGGTTGCTGAGGGCCCGCTGTGTACGGGTGTGGCGACGATCGGGTTGCCGCGGTCCAGTCTCATCAGCAGTTCATGAGGACCTTCCGGCAGCACGAAAAGATGATCGTTCCGCCTTGGGTTCAGGCGCCGGCGGCGGTGACGATGCCGTCGGTGGCGAAACCCGCGATCAGACCGAGCAGGATTCCGTAGGCGAGCAGATCCATACGTCGGGTTCTCGCCGCTACGGTGATCAGTTGGATGACGACGTAGAGGATCGACCCTGCCGCCAGCGTCAGGAAGGCCACGCTGAGGGCTTCGTTGGTGAAGCTGTGTCCGACAGCGGTACCGATGAATGTGGGGCCGCCGCCGATAAGACCCATGGTCAGCAGAAATCCCCAGCCGGGGCGGACGGGGGTACCAGCGGTGTCGCCGGCCAGCGGTGCGACGATTCCGAAGCCTTCGGTGGCGTTGTGCAGCCCGAAGCCGATGACCAGCAGGGTGGCCAGCGTGACTTCACCGGAGGCGGCGGACTGGCCGATGGCCAGGCCTTCAGCGAAGTTGTGCAGCCCGATCCCCGCCGCGATCAGCAGGCTGAGGCGTTTCGCCGGGGACCATGCTGCCAGGCCGACCTGTCGAGTTGTCAGTTCCCCCGCGGCCATCGTGCCCGGTCCGAACCGGCGTTCTCCGCCGGCGGCATGGCCCATCCACCGCTCATAGACCACCAGCGACAGCAGACCCACCGCGATCCCGCCGTTGAACAGTAGCCCGTAACCGACCGCCCGGCCGATGCCGTGGTGGTCGGTGTGTATCTCGGTCAGCGCCCCGTCGATGGGCTCCCAGGCCGCAGACAGCACATCCCACACCAGGAACAGCAACACGCCGACCGCCGCCGCGTTCAGGAGCGCACGCAGTGTGGGTGCGGACCGCCTGAGTCGCCCTACCGGCAGGCCGAGCAGAATCGTCGCTCCGGCGATGGCGCCGAGTAGCAGCGTGCGGCCCAGACCCATGTGTCCTCCTCCGACAGATCAGTTAGGTTAGGCTGTCCTAAATTGTGTGTAGAGGCAAGTTTTTCCTGATGGGACTGCTGACCGGACGGTTCAGCGGTGGGAGCGACTCACCTCCGAGGCACCTACTGCTGGGAGCGCTGTTGCGTTCACCGATTACCGACGATCTTGATTGCAGGCCTTCCCGCCGAAGGAAAAGTCTCCCGATACGCACCTACGGGTGGCGGCTGCCGCGGGCATCCCCGCCGAACCCTGGCCGCACCGCCTGGCACGACTGGCAGTTCGAGCTGTCCCCACCCAGCAGGCGCCTCCTTCGCCCAGCAAATGCGTGGCCAACGGGTGGAGCCACTCGCCCCTGTCGAACACGCCCCGCTCCCGGTTCACTGGGAGGAGTCGAAACAGGTGAGAGAACTCGTCTCACGGTGTCCGCGAGGGCCTCGGTCAGGTGCCGACGTAGGCCGCGAGGTGCTCGCCGGTGAGGGTGGAGCGGGCGGCGACGAGGTCGGCGGGT
>NZ_CEVIVC010000008.1:0-1484 GCF_982290645.1 Protofrankia sp. CiP1_Cm_nod4 | reverse complement strand
GTGCCCTCGAAGACGATCCGGCCGCCGTCGTGGCCGGCGCCGGGGCCGAGATCGATGATCCAGTCGGCGTGCGCCATGACCGCCTGGTGGTGCTCGACGACGATGACCGACCTGCCGGCGTCGACGAGCCGGTCGAGCAGGCCGAGCAGCCGCTCGACGTCGGCGAGGTGCAGGCCGGCGGTCGGCTCGTCGAGGACGTAGACGCCGCCGTTGGCGGCCATGTGGGTGGCCAGCCTGAGCCGCTGCCGCTCGCCGCCGGACAGGCTGGTGAGCGGCTGGCCGAGGCTGAGGTAGCCGAGCCCGACGTCGGCGAGCCGGTCGAGGATGGCGTGCGCGGCCGGCGTGCGCGCCTCGCCGGCGCCGAAGAACTCCGCGGCCTCGGTCACCGACATCGCGAGCACCTCGCTGATGTCGCGGCCGCCGAGGTGGTGCTCCAGCACCGATGCCTGGAACCGCTTTCCCTCGCACTCCTCGCAGGTGGTGGCGACGCCGGCCATCATCGCCAGGTCGGTGTAGCTGACGCCGGCACCGTTGCAGGTGGGGCAGGCGCCCTCGGAGTTGGCGCTGAACAGCGCCGGCTTCACGCCGTTGGCCTTCGCGAACGCCTTGCGGATCGGGTCGAGCAGCCCGGTGTACGTCGCCGGGTTGCTCCGTCGCGAGCCGCGGATCGCGCCCTGGCCGATCGACACCACACCCGCGCCGGCTGGCCCCGAAAGATAGGGCAGCGACCCGTGCACGAGCGAGCTCTTGCCGGAGCCGGCGACACCGGTGACGACGACAAGCACCCCGAGGGGGATGTCGACGTCGACGTCACGCAGGTTGTGCGTTGCCGCGCCGCGGACCGGAAGCCGGCCGGTGGGCGTCCGCACCGTCTTCCTGAGGGCGGCCCGGTCGTCGAGATGGCGGCCGGTGAGGGTGCCGCTGGCCCGCAGCCCCTCGACGGTGCCCTCGAAGCAGACGGCGCCGCCCGCCGCACCGGCGCCGGGGCCGAGGTCGACGACGTGGTCGGCGATCGCGATCGTCTCCGGCTTGTGCTCCACGACGAGCACCGTGTTGCCCTTGTCCCGCAGCCGCAGCAGCAGGCCGTTCATCCGCTGGATGTCATGAGGGTGCAGGCCGGTGGTGGGCTCGTCGAAGACGTAGGTGACGTCGGTGAGCGAGGAACCGAGGTGGCGGATCATCTTGACGCGCTGCGCCTCGCCACCGGACAGCGTGCCCGACGGCCGGTCGAGCGAGAGGTAGCCCAGCCCGATCTCCGCGAACGAGTCGAGGGTCTGTCGCAGCGCCGCGAGCAGCGGTGCCACCGACGGCTCGTCGAGGCCGCGGAGCCATGCGGCCAGGTCGCTGATCTGCATCGCGCAGGCGTCGGCGATGTTGATCCCGCCGATCCGCGAGGAGCGGGCGGCCTCGCCCAGCCGGGTGCCGTCGCACTCGGGGCAGGTGGTGAAGGTGACCGCCCGGTCCACGAACGCCCGGATGTGCGG
>NZ_CEVIVC010000007.1:67561-77604 GCF_982290645.1 Protofrankia sp. CiP1_Cm_nod4 | reverse complement strand
CCCCTCGGCGGACGCCGGCCATGGTCGCGAGTGGGAACCGTCGTCGTGTCATGCAGATGTTCTTCTGTTGCCGGTCAGCGGCGGCGGAACAGGCCCTGCGATGGTGGCTCGGACGGCGGCCGCGGGGGAAGGCGGGCCGGTGGGGCGGCCTTGGGAGCGACGGGGTGCCAGCCCGCGGGCATCGGCAACGGCGCGTCCTCGGGCAGCCGGCGGATGGTCGGATCGTACGGATCAAGCTCGCCTATGTCGAAGCGGACATTTTTGATCTTCCACTGAAACGAGTCACCCGCTGTGCCAGCGAGTTTGTAAGAGCCGTCTGGCAGGAACACAGCCCACGTGTCTTTGGTGGGCCCGAGCAGCGTGGCGATCAGGGCGCCGGTGGCAGCGTCCCACAGGCGTACCGTGCCGTCGTTCGATCCGGAGGCGATGATGGATCCGTCCGGGGAGAATCGAACCGACCACACTGTGTCCGCGTGCCCTCTGAGGGTGCGCAGGTGTTCGCCAGTTGTGGTATCCCACAGCTGCACTGCGCGGTCACCGGCCGCGGCGGCGATGGTGGCTCCGTCCGGGGAGAACGCCACCGACCGTACCGAGCTCGTGCGGGAGCTGGGGATGGCGTGTCGGAGGTGCCCGGTGGCAGCGTTCCACAGGCGTACCGTGCCGTCGTTCGATCCGGAGGCGATGACGGCTCCGTCTGGGGAGAACCGCACGGACCATACTGTCCTGGTGTGCCCTTGGAGGGTGTGCAGGGGCTTGCCGGTGGTGGTGTTCCACAGCCGTACCGTACGGTCGCCGGCCGCGGCGGCGATGGTGGATCCGTCCGGGGAGAACGCCACCGATGACATCCAGCTTGTGCCGTTATCGGTGAAGGTACGTAGACATAGACCGGTGACGATGTCCCACAGGCGTACCGTGCCGTCGTTCGATCCGGAGGCAATGGTGGTTCTGTCGGGGGAGAACTCCACCGACCGTACCGGGCCGGCGTGGCCGGTGAGTGGCGGCAGGGGGCTGCCGGTGGCTATGTTCCACAGCCGTACCGTACGGTCGCCAGCCGCGGCGGCGATGGTGGATCCGTCCGGAGAGAATGCCACCGACGACACCAACTGGGTATGGTCGGCGAGAATGCGCTGTCGGCGGCCGGTGCGGACATCCCACAGGCTGACCGGTCCATCCTGCGTCCCGGTCGCCAGGAGCGTGCCGTCCGGAGAGAAAGCCACCGCTGTCGCGTCCGCCCTGTTTCTGGGCGAGGTCCTGGGAAGCGGGGTCAGTTGGGCGCGGTCACGGCCGGCTACCGCGGCGTCAGCCAGTTCGGACATGCTGCCGAGGTGTGTGGTCTGTCCTCCGAGGACGGCCGTGCGGTGCCAACGGCTGCCCGTTATGACCGCGTCGGTGAGGTTGACCTCGGTCAGTCGTGCGTGGGACAGGTCCGCGTCGGTGAGGTCGGCGCTGCATAGGTTGGCCTGATCGATTCGGGTGTGGTCGAGTTGTGTTCCGCGGAGCAGGGCGTCGTCGAGGCGGGAGTTACGGACTTTCGTGCTGGACAGCCGCGCTCCGGAGAGGTCCGCGTGGGTGAGGGTGGCGTTCTCGATGGTGGCGCCGGTCAGGTTCGCCTCGCGCAGGTCGGCGCCGGTCAGGTCGGTGTGGGCGATCCGGGTGTCGGTCAGGTTCGCCCGGCGCAGGTCGGCTTCCCGCAGGTCCGACCGATTGGACAGGTCCTGGCCGGCGAGGTCGGCACCGGCGAGTTTTGCTCTGATACGCAGTCGTACGCCCAGCCGGCGGGCCACGAGCAGCGCGTTCGCCTTCGCAGCGGTGGCGGCGTGCGGGTCGTCGATCATGTTCTGGGCCCATCTGCTGGCCTGGTCGCGTCCGATGAGGTTCACGAAGAAGTCGGCCATCAGCTCCGTCATCTTCCCAGCCCCCAGCAGCTCCCGCGCGCTGCCCGCGGCGAACTGGCGGGCGGCCTCGGCGGCGACCAGGTACTCCATCACCGAGGAGTGGATGAACGAGAACCGGCCGTCGGCGTCCCGCACGAGCAGGGTGCCTGAGCCGATCATCTGGGTCAGCTCGTCACCGGTGAGTTCCGCCGGGTTGCTCATGCTCGCGAGCACCGCGGCGGCGGTGGCCGACAGCTCCTCCACACCGATGTGACGTTCGGTGCTGCCCCAGAGGGTCAGGGCCAGGCGGGTGGCCGCGTCCAGCCGGTCGGCCTTGGACAGCGAGGGTGACGCTCCACCCGGGTGGGCGCGCCGCTCCTCGTGGTCGAGCCAGGTGTCGACCAGCTCCCGGTACAGGTTGGCCGGGTGGATCGTCCCGTCGCCGCCGCGAGCCTGCCGCAGCCGCTTGTCCTCCAGGGCCGTGATGAAGGACAGCATCCGGGGATTGCGCGAGAGCCCTGGCAGGTCACGGATGCCGCGGATCAGCGTCATCCGTTCGTCGGCCCGCTGCCTGGCCTGGGCCCGGTGGTGTGCCAGGTCGGGCGCCGAGCCGGGTGTCGGGCCGGTCGTGCGCACCCTCAGGTCCCGAATGTATCGCTGGACCAGGAAGCTTTCGATCTGGGTGTCGGTGAAGTCCTCGATCCGGACGATGCGCCGGCCCGGGATCAGGTCGACCCGTTGGGCGAGGGCCTTGAACACCTGGTCGTCGGTGAGGAAGTACTGGGTGCGGCTGGTCAGCACGATCTTCGCCTGGCCGCGGACGGCCGCCAGCAGCGTGCCGAGATGCTCGGCCGCGCGGTCGTAGGTCACCCGCAGGGCCAGTTCGTCGAACCCGTCGAAGAGCAGGATGACCCGGCCCGCGTCCAGCATGTAGCGGAACGCCGCGAGGTCGAACCGGGTCTGCTCGCTGTTCGCCAGATGGGCCGCCACCAGCGTGTCCAGGTCGTGCGACTTCTCCAGCCCGCGTAGCTCGATCAGCATCGGGGTCACGTACCGCCGGTCGGTGGGCAGCCGCCGGGCCAGTTCGCGCAGCAGGAAGGTCTTGCCCCGGCCGAAGTCGCCGAGGATCAGGACGAACCGGGACTGGTCGGTGGTCAGCCAGCCGGTCACGTCCGCGAGCGCGTCCTGTGACGACGGCCGGTCCCGTCCGTCCAGGCGGGTGGCGCGTTGGGGTACGTACAGCTCCGGGGGGTAGATCTGGTCGGATTCCAGCCGGCGGGTCTGCCGGTTGAGGTAGCCGCGCAGGTCCAGCACGCCCTGGTATTCCGGCATGCTCAGCAGCCGCACGCCGTCCCGTACGGCCCGTGCGACCAGGTCGGGGCCGGCCTGCTCGTCCCCGCAGTAGACCAGGTCGCAGAACAGCGTCGGGCTCGTGGCAAGGTAGGGCCGGTGGATCGTCCGGACGAACTCCGCCAGCGCGTCGGCATCGGCGTTGCCGTCGAGCAGGCCGATCACACGCTGCTCCACCACCTGCCCCTCGGCGCGCCAGACCCGCAGGTGGGCGGCTCGTTCCCCGGCGGCCTCCACCCGCTCGACCGTCGCGGCCGGGTAGCGCAGCCTGGCCACTTCGGCGGCGTCGTCCAGCAGGTCCCGAGGACGGTCACGGGGCCACGGCGGTGGCAGGGGTGTCTCGTCGGGGTCAGGCGGTCGGGGCCGTCGCTTGTTGCAACCGTTGGGGTCGCTTCGGGCTGGCGGGGGAAAGACGGCGTGCGCCGAGGTGAGGTCGTGGGACGTGTGGGCCGGTTGCCGCCGGCCGGCAGGGCTGTGAGCGGGCGCGAAACAGGTGAACCCCGTCCGGTTGATCCGGATCACCTGGTAGCTTAGCCGGCCGTCATCCTGTCGCAGCGGGAGTGTGGGCAGGCCCGACGGGAGCGTGTGGGCGTCTGTGTCCTGCCCGTGCAGCAGCAGGTTCAGGTGAGGGGCAAGAATCCGGTCGAGCTCTTCGGTGTCCCGCAGGACGCCGTCCTCGGATATCCCCGGCGGGCGCTCGTCAGGATTCTCGCCGGCGGGGCTGTGGTGCACGGCGCCGATCCGCAGCCAGCCGTCCCGGGTGAACTCGTGCAGGGCGTCGGCGACGCTGCCGAGCTGCTCGGTGCCCAGCCAGCCGTGGTGCACCAGATGTGACTGGGCCATCGTCGAGTTCAGCCCCGCCACCACGACCTTCAGGCCGGGCATGGCGAAACGCGACCATTCTTCACCGACCTGGAAAACGATGTCCGTGTCCGGGTCGTAGAAGTGGCGCAGCAGCTTGTTGAAGAACTTCCATTTCGGCGAGTACGGCGGGATCGGCTCCTTGCCCTCGGCTTCCTGCTGAAGAAAGTGCGCCTCGCAGAGCTTACGGCTGACGTCGTGACTGCCTGGGATGATCGCGAAGCGGTCGTGGTCGAGGCCCAGGGCGTCGGCCAGCCCGGCCAGCAGGTCATATGCCTGCTCGAACTCGGGTTTCGTGCCCGTCTCGGTGAGGTCGCCGGTGACGACGACGAGATCCGGACGTGGCCCGCCTGCGCCGACGTCGATGCCGCTGTCGGCGCCGGTAGCCAGTCGGCGCAGGTCGTCGGACAGCCAGGTGACCAGCGTCGCAGGCGTCCGGCCGGCTGCGGGCTGGGCGAGTAACCGCATTCCCGACAGGTGCAGCACGGTGACGGTGGATTCACTGATTGTTTCGCCGGCTATCCTGTCGGTGTCGGATGACGCGCCAGGAAAATCCGGCCGGGTCGACACCGCGCGGGGCGCGATGCTCCTGAAGTGGCCGATTTCATGGCCTGGCCACGGTGGTTTGACCGGCGGCTTGATACGCCCTCCCAGGGCTGCCTGAATGCCGGATAGCAGGCGGCTCGCGGCCTCGTCCTCGTTCTTCAGACCTATGAGGTCGATATAGATAATTGATCCGAGCAGTCCGTCTGGTTTGCATTCACGAACTCGAACAGGAATCGTCCGGCGCTGGTGTCCCTGTGGATCGGAGCGCCAGAACGGCCGCCATTCAGCTGTACCGAAGGGCGAGCTGCCGAGATAGTCCGGGGACAGGACCGGCAGGACTCGTTCGGCCCGTCGGATGCCTTCCTCCATACGGTCGGTCCAGTCCCTGCCCGGGACGAAGTCCCAGTCTTGAAGCAGCACTCGGAACCGCCGGCCCGGTTCCCGTTCGGTCGCCTCCAGGTGCCAGGCGATCCACTCCGCCCAGCCCCTGTCCGCCTTCGTGCGGCTGATGAAGAAGTCGAACTCGTAGTCGTCACTACCGGCCGCGTCGCCCCCGTTGCCCACAAGTCGAGAATGCCACCCTGCGGCATGGGTTGTGCGACCTGGGTCGGATAGAACGGGATGTGTCCATTCAGGGGTGCAAGATCGTAGTCCGCTGAGCTGGGTGTTTGCGTTGGTGTGACACGCCGCTGGTGTCTGGTGGTCGGGGCTGGCGGCGGATGATCTGGGTTGTGACTGGCCCGTCCGTGTGGTGGGAGCCGTGTCTGGCGGCGGCTGAGGCGCGGATCGAGGAGTTGGCTGCCGGGCTGGCGCAGGCGCGGGTGGGTCTGGCTGAGGCTGAGGCGGGTAACGAGAAGCTCGCGGTGGTGAACGGCCGGTTGCGGCAGGTGGTGGAGGACGCCGCGGCGCGCCATGAGGCGGAGATAGACGCGGTGCGCGCGGAGCGGGACCAGGGGCGTGGGCGGGCCGCGGAGCTAGAGCGGAAAGTCACCGAGCTGGAGTTGGAGGTCGCCGAGTTGCGGCGGCGGGTCGGGATGGACAGCACGAACTCGTCGGTCCCGCCGTCGAAGGAGCCGATCGGCGTCAGAGAGAAGCGGAAGGCGCCGCGGCGCCAGGCCTCGGAGCGGGTCCGGTCCAAGGACCGCAAGCCCGGTGGGCAGCCGGGCCATCCGGGGGCGGGGCTGCGGCGGGAGGCCGAGCCGGACCGGTCGTTACCGGCGGACCCGCCGTTGGAGTGCTCGTCGTGCGAGGCCGACCTGACCGGCGCCACGGTGCTCCCCGACACGTGGGCGCAGGTCTGGGACCTGCTCGGTCCGGTGCTGGAGAAGGTGGAGTGGGTGCTGCCGCGGCGTCGTTGCGGCTGCTGTCGGAAGGTCACCACCGCCGGGGTGCCCGGGGTGGCGCACGCGGCGGCGGGCACGGTGTCCTACGGGCCCCGGCTGCACGCGGCGGCGGTGCTGCTGGCCTCGGAGGCCGACGTGCCGGTGGAACGGGCCGCGATGGTCATCGGCGCGCTGCTGGGGGTGGAGGTCTCGGCCGGGTTCGTCGCCCGCGCGAACGCACGACTCGCTCACGACCTGGAAGCGGCCGGGTTCGACGGAGCGATAAAGGCGGCGCTGCGCGCCGAGCCGGTGCTGTGCGGCGACGAGTCCCCGGTCAACGTGCTACGCAGGGACCTGGACGAGGTCACGGGCACGGTCCTGTCGGGCACCCCGCACCTGCTGGTCGTGCGCACGCCGACACCCGGGCTGGTCTGGTACGCGGCGATCCGTTCACGCTCGTCGGAGGCCATCGACGCCACCGGGGTGCTCGACGGGTTCACCGGCTACCTGACCCGCGACGACTACGCCGGCTGGCACCAGTACGACCCCACCCGCGCCGGGGGGCAGCGGTGCTGTGCCCATCTGATCAGGTCGTTGCGGGCGGTGCAGCAGCTCGCGCCGGGCGCGTCGATGACCGCAACCATCCCGGTCTGGTCCTCGCCCGCCGGCTCGCCACGAAGGCCGACCAGGTCTGGCTGTTCACCACCAACTTCACGATCCCCTGGACGAACAATCCCGCCGAGCAGGCCATCCGCCTCCCGAAACGCCACCAGGCCGTCTCGGGCTACTGGCACACCCCCCCGCACCCTGGCGGGCTACCTCCGCGTGCGCGCCTACCTCGTCTCCGCCCGCGACCACGGCCTGACCGCCATCGACGCCATCCGCCACGCCCTCGCGGGCAAACCCTGGATACCGGTTCCGCGAGCGGCCAGTGCCCTGCCCGCCCTCACCATCTAAACCAACATCCACACGGTGTTGATCAAGTCACCACCCGTGAATGGACACAACGGGATCCCTGTCTCACAGCGTCCAGATCGTTTCGATCGGTAGGGCGTGCATGCGGTCGCCGAACGGGAGTGGCTGCGCTCCCGTGTACATCACGTAGCCCGCGATGAACTGGTCACCGGCTTTCCGGGCGAGCTGGTGCAGCCCTCGGAAGTCGTCCGCGCGGACCGTCTCGGAGGCTTTGACCTCGATGCCGACGATCTCGCCTGACGCGCGTTCCAGCACGGCGTCCACCTCATTACCGTCGCGGTCACGGTAGTGGAAGAGTTGTACCGGCTCCTCTGCCCAGGTCAGTTGGCGCGCGAGCTCGCCGATGACGAAGTTCTCCAGCAGTTGACCGACGGGTGCCGTTGGATGCGCCGCTCGTTTGAGGGACATACCGGTCAGGTGTCCGGCAAGCCCCGAGTCGGTCATGATTGTTTTTGGCGTGGCGACCGCTCGCGTGGTCAGATTGTTGGACCATGCCGGGATTCTCCGTACAACATAGATCAGCTCCAGCGCGTCCAGATGGCGGCGGACCGTGGACGCGGGGATGCCGAGATCGCGGCTGAGTCGCTGGGGGACGACCAGGCCCGCCATGCACGCCGCGACCGCGCCGATCAGCCGGCGTAGCTCGGTGACGCGCGTGATCTCGGATACCTGGCGTATGTCGCGTGCGATGAGATCTGCCAGATAGGAGTCGAAGAACCGGCCACGGCGCCGCGTGTCGGTGCGGCGTACCGCCTCCGGATAACCGCCTCGCAGGGCGCGGGCAACATAGTCCGGGCGGCGCAGGGTGCTCTCCGGCGCGGGTGTGTCCGGGCCCTGGTTGAACACGGTGTCGATGAAACTGTCGGGGGCTCCGTGGATCTCGCCCTGCGACAACGGCCACAGCTCGATCGTTTCGCTGCGGCCGGGCAGGGCGTCAGGCAGGTCGCGCAGGCCCAGCAGCCGAGCCGAGCCGGTGAGCAGGAACTGGCCCGGGCGGGGATCGCGGTCGACCGCGAGTTTGATCCCGAGCAGCAGTTCGGGCACCCGCTGGATCTCGTCGATCAGCAGCAGGCCGTCATGGCGGACGAATCCTGTCGGGTCTGTTCCGGCGGCATCCCGGACCGCCGCGTCATCGAGGAAGTACATCCTGGTGTTGGCCGAGGCGCTGGCCACCAGTTGGGCGAGTGTGCTCTTGCCGACCTGCCGGGCACCGTTGATCACTACGACGCGCGTGTCGATGAGCGCCTGCTCGACCAGGTCGACGGCATGGCGCGGGTAGAGATCCGGAGTGGTCGTCATCCCGTCCGATGATATCGCCAACCATGATCGATGGTGGATCTGCCGTGAGGGTCGTGGTGGATCTGCCGCATGATCCGTGGTGGATCTGCCGTAAAGATCACGGTGGATCTGCCGCGGGGGTCGTGGTGGATCTGCCGGGCGTCCCGTGGTGGATCTGCCGCTTACCGCGTGGTGGATCTGCCGGGGGTTCAGGGGGCGTGGCGGGGTCGTTGGCCGGGGTCAGGGCGGCGTCCAGGAGGGCGTCTCGGTTGGCCAGGATGAATTCCTTGAGGGCCGGCGGCAGCAGCGTGAAACCCGCGAGGTCCTCGCCGCGCAGGTCGACGCGTTCGATGTCGTAGCCGCCCTTGGCGGGGTTGGTGAACTCCGTGCCGGTGCGGGCGGTGAGATCCATGGTGACCAGCCGGCAGACGAAGAAGTGCTGGACGACGAGGCCGGGCCGGCGGCCGTCACGGTCGCCGCCCGCCTTCGGCGGCCTTGGTTCGCTGGTGAGGAACACCTGCTGGACGCGGTCGACGGTGGCGCCGAGCTCCTCGGCCAGCTCGCGGTGCAGGGCCGCCTCGACGGAGGCGTCCTCGGGGTCGACCCCGCCGCCGACCGTGGACCAGTAGGGCGCCACGCCGGGTGGTGTCCGGTGGAACACGACCAGATACCCGTCGTCGTCGATCAGGATCGCTCGGGCCGCCCGCCGCACGATTCGCACCGGTCCATCATCGTCCCCGCGCCGGTGCCGCCGGTATCCGGACGCTCCTCGGCCGTTTCGGGCATACGGCGGAGGGAGGAAACGCGATAGATACGGAAAGTGACGACGGCGGCGTGTCCGGCTCCGCTCGAGGCCGGGCCGTCGCGGTTCGGCCCCGCATCGATCTTTTGGCCTGGCCGTGGCCGGCACGTGTCGCGATCATCTCGACCGGGCTCTGCCCCCTTGTCGGAATGCGTGCAACCATGGGCAGGTGCCGGTCTATCGAGATGAAGGTGTCGTCCTGCGGACGACGCCGCTGGCCGAAGCCGACCGCATCATCACGGTTCTGACCCGGCGGACCGGGCGGATACGCGCGGTGGCCAAGGGGGTGCGCCGCACGTCGTCCCGTTTCGGCGCGCGGCTGGAGCCGGGCACCTACGTCGATCTCCAGCTCCACGAGGGACGCTCGCTCGACACCGTCACCCAGGCCGACATACTCAGCCCGTACGGCGCGGTGATCGCGTCGGACTATCCCCGGCACACCGCGGCGGCGGTCATGCTGGAGACCGCCGAGCGGCTGACCAGCGAGGAGCGCCAGCCGGCGATGCGGCTGTTCCTGCTCCTCGTCGGTGGCCTGCGCACGCTCGCCCAGGGTGAGCGGGCGCCGTCCCTCGTCCTGGACGCGTTCCTGCTCCGGGCGCTGACCATCGCCGGTTACGGGATGGCGTTGGCGGACTGCGCCCACTGCGGGGACCCGGGGCCCCACCACGCGTTCTCCGTCCCGGCGGGAGGCGTAGTGTGCCCGGAATGCCGACCGCATGGAGCGGTGTCGATGTCCCCAGCCGCCGTGACGCTGCTGTCCGATCTGCTCACCGGGGACTGGGAGCGCGCCGGGGCAAGCGAGACCCGCACCCGGCGCGAGGCCGGCGGATGCATTGCCGCATACCTTCAGTGGCATCTCGAATACGGGTTGCGTACATTGCCCCATCTGGAGCGGGTGTGAACAGGACCGGGCAGCACGCCATGGGCATTCTTGACGCAGCCACCGTCGACAGGGCCACTGGCAGGGCCACCAACAGGGCCGCTAACAGGGCCGTCAGCAGGGCCACCGACAGGGCTGACAGGGCTGACAGGGCC
>NZ_CEVIVC010000007.1:60529-67244 GCF_982290645.1 Protofrankia sp. CiP1_Cm_nod4 | reverse complement strand
GGCCGTAAGGCCGCCACAAGGCCGTCACAAGGCCGTCAACAAGCAGGAGGGGGGCCGAGCCGGTGAATCTGCGTAACGGGGGGGCTGGGCAGTTCCGGGCGCCTCACCCACATCCTTCCGGCGCATGCCCGCCGGAGATTCCTTCCGCGTTGATCCCACGACACGTCGCCATCGTCATGGACGGCAACGGCCGGTGGGCGAAAATGCGTGGCCTGCCCCGGACGAAGGGCCACGAAGCCGGTGAGGACGCCCTCTTCGACTGTGTGGAGGGGGCCATCGAACTCGGCGTCCGCTGGCTGTCGGTGTACGCCTTCTCCACCGAGAACTGGAAACGGTCGCCGGACGAGGTCGCGTTCCTGATGCGTTTCACCGACGGGGTGTTCGGCCGGCGTATCGACGACATGGACACGCTCGGGGTCCGGGTCCGGTGGGCCGGGCGGCGTCCCCGGCTGTGGAGCAACGTCATCCGGCGGCTGGAGACGGCCGAGGAACGCACCCGCGGGAACGACCGTCTCACCCTGGTGATGTGCGTCAACTACGGCGGGCGGGCCGAGCTCGCCGACGCCGCCGCCGCCATCGCCCGGGACGTCCGCGACGGCCGGCTGCGGCCGGACCGCATCGACGAGGACACCCTCGCCCGCTATCTCGACGAGCCGGAGATGCCCGACGTCGACCTGCTGATCCGCACCTCCGGGGAGCAGCGGCTGAGCAACTTCCTGCTCTGGCAGGCGGCCTACGCGGAGTTCGTGTTCGTCGAACGGCTGTGGCCGGACTTCGACCGGCGGGACCTGTGGGCGGCCTGCCTGGACTTCGCCAAGCGGGACCGCCGCTATGGCGGTGTCGTCGCCCATCCCTCCGGGGTCTGATCCCGGGGCCTGATCCGGGGAGCCTGATCCCGGGGCCTGATCCGGGTGTGCCCCGGCGGTAGCCCGGCCGGGGCGGGCGGGCTGATAGAACCGTGCGGTGATTGTCGTCACCCGGCTACGGGTCCCAGCGGAAGATGCCGCTGCCTTCCGTGAGCGCGCGGAGCGGACGCTGGCCGTTCTCGCCGGTGCGCGAGGCTACCGCTCGGCCCGGCTGGGACGCGCCGTGGACGACCCGGAGCTCTGGGTCATCACATCCGAATGGGACGGGGTGGGGGCCTGGCGCCGGGCGCTGGGGGCCTTCGACGTCCGGATGGAGCTGACGCCGCTGATGGCCTACGCCGTCGACGAGCCGGGCGCGTTCGAGGTGCTGCTGGCGCATGAGGCCGCCGGCGGCCCCGTCCGCCGTGGTGGCTCCGACCTGGCGTCGGACGCCGCCACCGCCGGGCCCGGTGACAGGCCGCCGGGATGACCGGCCGGCCGCGGGCAAGACCACACCTGCGCGGTCATGATCGCCGTTTGGCCCGTACGCTGGGTGCTCGACTCCCTCGACGGCACCTGATCCTCTGCGCGGGCCGGAGACCGGGTCGAGGACCCCACCGCCCATGTCACCGTTGACACCGGGCAGAGAGGAAGGGAGCGCCCGCGTGGCCAGTGCATCCGACCGCATGGACACCATCGTCAGTCTGTGCAAGCGCCGGGGGTTGGTCTTCCCCTCGAGCGAGATCTACGGTGGCCTGCGGGCCTCGTGGGACTACGGTCCGCTCGGGGTCGAGCTGAAGAACAACGTCAAGCGCGCCTGGTGGAAGGCCATGGTCCAGGGCCGGGAGGACGTCGTCGGCCTCGACTCGTGCGTGATCCTCGCCCGCGAGGTCTGGGAGACCAGCGGCCACGTGCAGGTCTTCGTCGACCCGCTGACCGAGTGCCTGTCCTGCCACAAGCGGTTCCGCGCCGACCATCTGGAGGAGGCGTTCGAGGCCAGGCGCGGCCGGCCGCCGACGTCCCTCGGCGAGGTCGCCTGCCCGAACTGCGGCTCCCGTGGCACGTTCACCGAGCCGCGGATGTTCAACGGCCTGCTCAAGACCTACCTGGGCCCGGTCGAGGACGCCTCCGGCCTGGCCTACCTGCGCCCGGAGACGGCCCAGGGCATTTTCATCAACTACGCGAACGTCCAGGCGACGGCCCGGCGCAAGCCGCCGTTCGGGATCGGCCAGATCGGCAAGTCGTTCCGCAACGAGATCACCCCGGGCAACTTCATCTTCCGGACCCGTGAGTTCGAGCAGATGGAGATGGAGTTCTTCGTCCCGCCGGGCGAGGACGAGACCTGGCACCAGTACTGGATCGACGAGCGGACGAAGTGGTACCGCGACCTCGGCGTCCGGGCGGAGAACCTGCGTCATTTCGAGCATCCGAAGGAGAAGCTCTCCCACTACTCGAAACGGACCGTCGACATCGAGTACCGCTTCGACTTCGCCGGCCTGGAATGGGGCGAGCTGGAAGGCGTCGCTAACCGGACGGACTACGACCTGTCCGTGCACGCGAAGGCGTCCGGCGCGGACCTGACCTATTTCGAGCAGGCCACCGGCACCCGCTACACCCCCTATGTCATCGAACCCGCGGCCGGGGTGGACCGCGCCACCCTGGTGTTCCTGCTGGACGCCTACGCGGAGGACACCGCGCCCAACACCAAGGGCGGGGTGGACCGCCGGGTGGTGCTCCGGCTGGACCGGCGGCTCGCGCCGGTGAAGGCCGCGGTGCTGCCGCTGTCGCGCAACGCCGACCTGTCGCCGGTCGCCCGCGACCTGGCCGCGGCGCTGCGCCGGCACTGGAACGTCGACTTCGACGATGCCGGCGCGATCGGGCGCCGCTACCGCCGGCAGGACGAGATCGGCACACCGTTCTGCCTCACGGTCGACTTCGACTCGTTGCAGGACCAGGCGGTCACCATCCGTGAGCGCGACACCATGGCGCAGGAACGCGTCGCCATGGACCAGGTGGTCTCCTACCTCAACGCCAAGCTCGGCCCCTGCTGACGCCTCCGGCCGGGCTCCCCACCTGGGAACTGTCCAGGAAGCCAGGCCGGACGCGGCCGTGCCGACGGGATGATCACACCGTCGGGCCCGTCGGGCCGGTCGGGCCTGGCAGGTCGAGGTCTGTCGAGCCGAACCGGTCCGCGAGGAAGCGGCCGTGGGACAGCAGCCTGGCGGTGTCCCCGGCCGCCGCCGCCTCGGTGACGTCCCGTACGCCCTTCTCCAGCAGGCCCAGCTGGTCGACGACGACCTGGCGCGGGGTACGCCCGTCGTCCAGCCGGTGTGTCTCGGCGTACCGGGGCGGCAGGCCGAGATACACCTCCAGCGCGGTCGGCAGGTAGTCGTCGATGGTCCGCACGATCACGAACGTCTCGGGGGAGCCGGCACGCAGCAGGTGGGGGCGGTCGAGCACCTCCCGCAGCGCGTCGGCAACCCGCGCCGCGGCCGTGGTGATCTCGGCCGGCGCATGGGCGGCCAGGATCCGCAACTGCGCGTCGACGACCGTGCGGAGCTCGGCGACGCGCGGTCGGGCCCCGGCCGGCGCCGCCGGGCGGGCGGCCGGGGCCACCAGGGCGCCTATCGCATACAGAGCGGTGACGACGAACGGCCACTCCGGCGAGCCGGCCACGCCGGTGACGGTCAGCCCCAGTCCGCCGATCGCGCCGGTGCAGCCGGCGATGTTCTTCGGTGATCCGAGCCAGGCCAGCACCTTCCCGCGGGGCCCGCTGGTCGACGGCGGTGGCGGTGGCGGTGGGTCAGGCCGCGGCAGCCGGACCACCGTCACCGCCGTTCCCGGCCGGCGGCCTGGCTCCCCGTGATGTCGCGCATGCCCCGGTCGCGTGCGCCGGAGCCACGGTGGTCACTGATAGCCACGGATGTCCTTGAACGCCTCCGCCAGCGAGGACGCCCGCGCGTCGAACGTCGCGCCACCGGTGTCGGTGGCGATCGAACGCAGGTCGTCCGGGCGTGCCTCGCCGAAGATGACGCAGAATGTGCGGACGTCCCGGGCCTGCTGGGGGAGCTCCTGGTAGTCGGCGCGGAACTGCGCGGCTGACAGCCCGGTGTTGTTCTCGCCATCCGTCATCAGGACGATCGACGTCAGATATCCGGGATCCCGGACGATCGAGCTGGAAGCAAGATGGTAGGCGTCCGTGAGCGCGGAGTAGATGGCTGTTCCTCCTTGCACCTGTAGGCCGTCGATGTACGAGCGGACCGCGGCCAGGTCCGGTGAGGACGCCTGCGCGTCGGTCACGACGAACTCGCGGGGCCTGCCGACCGAGCTGTTGAAGAGCAGCAGAGTGATCTTCTCCCGGCCGCGGAACCGGGTGAACCGGCCGGAGAGCGAGGTGTCGCCGCCGGTGAGCCCCGCCAGCGCGGACTTCAGGCCGGCCAGGCGCTGGCCGGCCATGGAACCGGACCCGTCCAGTACGAAGATCGCGTGTGACGGCCGGCGGAAACGGTCGAAGTAGGAGCCCAGCAGCTCGTCGGCGACCGCCTGGGTGGCGGGGAAGGGCAGTTCGATCAGGCGGGCCGCGGGAAACCTCGGGTCGAGCGGCACGCCCGGGACGGCCGGGCGGCGGTTGGTGTCGGTCTGTAGCCGCCGTTGGGCCGCGGGGCTGCGCAGCCAGTTCACCACCCGGGTGTACTCGTCCCGCCGGGCCGGGTCGAGCAGGAGCATGGGGTAGTCGGCGGTGATGATGCCGTCCCTGGGATAGACGATGGTCAGCGGCTCGTGCAGCCGGCCGGAGCGCTGCAGGGACAGCAGCACCGACTCGTAGTTGATCATACCGCCGGCGTCCTGCGGGCGGGCGGCGAAGGCGTCGGCGAGCCAGCCCGAGCTGCCCGCGGTGAGCGTCTGCCCCGAGAAGAACGATGTCAGCGCGTCACCGCGGATGTCGGAGGCCCGCAGCGCGTCCGACGTTCCGGCGAGCGCGGCCGCGACACCCACCAGCGCGCTGAACCCGGAGTTGGACGCCGCCGGGTTCGTCATGGCGTACGTCAGCTCACCCGAGGCGACCTTCGCGGCAATGTCCGACCAGGTGACGTTCGGGTTGCCCGTCCAGCCGAACTTCGTGGCGAGCGAGCTCCGGACGCCGAGGACCACCGGTGATTCCATGACCGGGGTACGGGCGACGGCCGCTGTCGCGCCACCGGGCAGCAGGCGCAGGTAGCGGTCGGAGGAGAACCAGACGGCGTCCGCTCCCGAGGAATGTCCGATGATCTTCTCGGCGCCGTCGAGCGTGCCGGTGTAGGTCAGCCGCACCGTGACCCCGGTGGCCGCGCGCAGGTCGTCCAGCAGCGGTTCGACGTCGGCGACCTCCGAGCCGGCGAGTATCCGCAGCACACCCGGTCTGCCCGGGCCGGGCTCCGGCGGCGGGTCGGAGCCGGAGCCGCAGGAGGCCACGGCGAACACGGTCGCGCACGCGGCGAGAAGCCCGAACACGGCCGTGCGCAGCGAGCGCCCGCGTCTGCCGCGCGTGGGACCATGGCTGAAGGTGACGGTTCGAGTGGCCGGACCAGAGGGTGCTCCGAGTCGCGACGACGCCCTCGCGTGCGGGGAACGGGGGCGGCGGGTCACCGCCCGCCGCCGGAGATCTCCAGCTCCCCGGCCGTGGCCGAAGCGGCCTCGGCGGGAGCGGCCGCGGCGGCCCGGTCCAGGTAGGCGGCTGCCTTCCCCATCTCCTCGGACAGGGTCTCCACCGTGGTCCGCATGTTCTCCAGCGCGGCGCTGCGGTATCCGTCGATCGTGTCGATCGTGGCGTAGATGTTGGCGAACGCCTGCTGGAGGGCCTGCACCGACACGGCCGAGGACGCCGCCTGCTCGTGGATCCGGCCGGTCTGCTGCCGCAGCAGCTCCGAGGTGCCGACGATGATGCGCTCGGTCGTCTCGTTCAACGCGGAGATCTGGTCGAGCACCAGCTTCTGGTTGGCCAGCGCCTGCGCGACGATCACCGCGGTGCGCAGCGCCGCGACGGTCGTCGTGCTCGCCCGGTCCACACCCTTGATCAGTTCGAGGTTGTTGCGCCGGACCATCTCCAGCGCGAGGTAGCCCTGCGCGCTGACCGCGAGCTGGGTGAGCAGGTCCTGGTGTTTCTGCCGCACGTAGAACAGGACGTCCTCGCGCAGCGTCCGAGCCCGTTCCGGGTCGCTGGCGCTGATCCGGTCGATCCGGGTGACAAGTTCGGCGTCGAGGTTCGCGGCCAGCTGGATGTACTCGCGCAGCTGGCCCATGGTGGTCCACAGATTGTGTTTTTCCTGCTCGATCGCGGCGTTGTCCCGCCGCAGCTCCTCCTGCCCGTTCCGCAGCGCCTGCAGGATCGCGTCCAGATGGGCCTGTGACGACCGGTAGGAGGCGAAGTAGTCCCGCAGCCGGTTCCCGAACGGGATCACGCCGAGCAGTTTTTTCGGGCCCAGCAGGTTCGCCCTGGACGGATCGAGGTCGCCGACCACCCTGTGCAGCTCCACCAGGGAGGCCGACACCGACGAGGTCGCGTCGAGCGCGCCGGTGCTCATCGCCCGTGCCGGCCTGTCCAGCAGCCGGTTGGAGACCGAGGCGGACGCGCGGATCTCCTTCTCGCCCATCCGGTGCACCGCGGCGACCTTGGTGGTGAAGGCGGGGGAGGCCGGGTCGATGCCGACCAGGGCGTCGGCGAAGGCCACCGCCTGGTCGGCCAGGCGCGCGGCCGCCTGAGGGCTGATCGGGACGGCGGGCCCGGCCTGCTCGGGGGTGACCGGCGCGACGGCCGCGGGCGGCACCAGGACCAGCTGCGCGCCGGTGTCGTCCGCGGCCGCCCGCGGTGCGGGTGCCGGTGGTGCCGGTGG
>NZ_CEVIVC010000007.1:40960-60459 GCF_982290645.1 Protofrankia sp. CiP1_Cm_nod4 | reverse complement strand
CGACGGTGACAGGCTCATCAACCCGGGCCCTTCGTGTACTGCGCCTCGATCCGACTGATCATCCGTTCGGATATCTCCGCGCTCGGTGGTTCGATGACGTTGACCAGCTGCGGTACGGGGCCGCTCCCGCGTTCGGCGGCGTACTGCCGGCCGTAACCGGCGTCCGCGGTGCGGAATCCGTGCCGCACGGCGAGCCGCTGCAGTTCCGGGTCGGTCGTGAGCAGGCGCCCGACGGTGTCTCCGGCGGAGGTCAGCGGCACAACGGTGTGTTTGGCGTAGATGGTCGGACTCGGATACATCAGCAGCATGTCGTTGGTCAGCGAACCGTCCCGGGCGAGCGCGTGGGCCCGGAACTGGGCCTCGTAGACCATGACCATCGGCGTTTTCCCGATACCGATGGTCAGGAAGTCGTTGAACGGCTCCTGGGACGACGCGTCCAGATAGCCCTGTCTGAGGAAGAGGGGCGCGAGCCGGTCCGTGATCCGTTCGGCCGTTCCGGGATCGGTGACCACGTTTCCGCCATTGCTCACATAGGAGGCGATCGCCAGGTAGAGGGCGGCCGAGTTCGACGTCCGCACGTCGGTCGAGCTGATGAGGAGGGACTTGTCGGTCCGGTAGGCGTTGTTCCCGGGCAGCTGGGACCACCGGGTGCCCGCCGCCACCAGGTCGAGGTATCTGCGCATGTCGAACAGGTAGTGGTCACCTTCTCGGCTGCTGACACCCGCCGCGGTCAGCAGTTCCGCGACCGGGGCGAAGGTGGCTATCGCCATGGGCGTGAAGAAGGGCACGTAGGAGGCGCTGATCCCGCGGTCGCGCCTGATGCGGTCGGCCTGTGGGGCGTCGGCCGGGAAGGCCAGGTCGAAGCCGGACAGGTCGTGGGTGGTGGCGATCTCGCGCGAGCCGGCGGAGGTGATCTCAAGCCGGTAGCCGGCACGGCCGAGGGCGGCGACCACGTCCGGATCGGAGAAGAAGGGCTGTTTCTCCGACGAGACCAGCGCCCGGACGGTGGTCTCGTTCTTGTGCGGAGCGGGCCGGATCCGCGGGATGACGATCACGGCGAGGACGCCGATGGTGAGCAGTCCGGCAAGCGCGAGCCCGAGAACCCGGTGGCCTCGCACGGCGTCCGCCCCCTCCTTCGACGCTGTTGGTCGACGCTGTTGGTCCGCTGGTCCCTCGGCACTGGTGGTCCGAGCCCGTCGGTACGCATCATGGTCTGTCCGCCGTGACCGGCGGGTCCTGGGCAGGCGGGGTTCGATATATGTACGAATTTTGTTCACCTGTCGGACATGGTGATAATTTACCCTGTTTACCCCGTTGACATGCGTCAGATGCGAAAAAATGCTGATCAGGTGATTTTCCGGCCGGGCGGTGGGAATCCTGGTGGGTGTGGCCGGTGAACGTTCCGGATATCTCCCGGCACCGCCCGGAACCGGCTGGGCGCGGCGAACCGGGTGCCTGGTTCCCGGATAGTTCCCGGAACGTTTTTCCGGACGGCCCGTGACGGTAGGCTGCTGGCTGTCAGGGGCCGGTCCGGCGGGCTACCGGACGACTTCTCGGGACGACTTCTCGGGAGGGGAGCCGCGGATCCGTCCGGGTGACCTGCGCGAGCCGGGGTGACGTGACATGGTCGATTCGGCGGTGGTTCGCGGGAGGCGGGACACGAGGGGGCGGCCATGACCACCTATGTGTACGACTTCCACCAGGGGAACAAGGATCTCAAGGGCCTGCTCGGCGGTAAGGGCGCCAATCTCGCCGAGATGACGAACATGGGGCTTCCCGTCCCGCCCGGTTTCACGATCACCACCGTCGCCTGTCGCGAGTATCTCGCGCACGGCCGGGTGCCGGCGGCGCTGCGCGACGAGGTCGACGAGCATCTGCGCGCCCTCGAGCGGGCCATGGGCCGGCGGCTGGGCGACCCGGACGACCCGTTGCTCGTCTCGGTGCGTTCGGGCGCGAAGTTCTCCATGCCGGGGATGATGGACACCGTCCTGGACGTCGGCCTGTCGGACGCGTCCGTGCCCGGCCTGGCCAGGCAGTCCGGCTCGCCGCGCTTCGCCTGGGACTCCTACCGGCGCCTGCTGGCGATGTTCGGCAGGACCGTGCTCGGGGTGCCCGACGAGCTGTTCGACGACGCCCTGGAGGCGGTGAAGAAGGCCCGCGGGGCGGCCAGCGACCTGGAGCTCGACGAGGCCGATCTGCGGGGGCTGACGGAGACGTTCAGGACGATCGTCCGCGACCGGGCCGGCCGGGACTTCCCGCAGGACCCCCGGGAACAGCTGGACCTGGCGATCCGGGCGGTGTTCGACTCCTGGAACGGTGAACGCGCCCGCCTCTACCGCCGCCAGGAACGCATTCCCGCGGATCTCGGCACCGCGGTCAACGTGGTCGCGATGGTGTTCGGCAACCTGGGTATGGACTCGGGCACCGGCGTGGCGTTCACCCGCGATCCGGGCAACGGCGACCAGGGCGTTTACGGCGACTATCTGCAGAACGCCCAGGGGGAGGACGTCGTCGCGGGTATCCGCAACACCCTGCCGCTCACCGCGCTGGCGGACGTCGACCGGCCCGCCTACGACCAGTTGCTGTCCGTCATGGCAGCCCTTGAACGGCACTACCGCGACCTGTGCGACATCGAGTTCACCATCGAGCGCAACAAACTGTGGATGCTGCAGACGCGGGTCGGGAAACGCACCGCGGCCGCGGCCTTCCGGATCGCCGTCCAGCTCGTCGACGAGGGCCTGATCACCATGGACGAGGCGCTGGCCCGGGTCACCGGCGCCCAGCTCGCCCAGCTGATGTTCCCCCGGTTCGCCGCGGACGGGCAGGCCCGGCGGATCGCCCGGGGAATGAACGCGTCCCCCGGCGCCGCCGTCGGACAGGCCGTCTTCGACTCGCGGCGGGCCGTTCAGCTCGCCGCCGCCGGCGTCCCGGTCATCCTGGTCCGCCGGGAGACCAACCCCGACGACCTCGACGGCATGATCGCCGCACAGGGCATTCTGACCTCCCGGGGCGGGAAGACCTCCCATGCCGCGGTGGTCGCCCGCGGCATGGGCCGGACCTGCGTGTGCGGCGCCGAGGAGATCGACGTCGACACCCACCGGCGGCGGGCGGCCGCACCCGGTGGCATCGTCGTCCACGAGGGGGACGTGCTCTCGATCGACGGCTCGTCCGGCGTGGTCTACCTCGGCGAGATGCCGGTGGTGCCCTCCCCGGTCGTCGAGTACTTCGAGGGCAGGCTGCCCGCGGACGGCTCCGACCCGCTGGTCGACGCCGTCCACCGGATCATGACCCACGCGGACGCCGCCGCCCGGCTCGCGGTGCGCGCCAACGCCGACACCGCGCAGGACGCCGAGCGCGCCCGCCGCTTCGGGGCCGTCGGTATCGGGCTGTGCCGGACCGAGCACATGTTCCTCGGCGAGCGCCGGAAGCTGGTCGAACGGCTCATCCTCGCCGACGGTGACGAGGAGGCCGATGCCGCGCTGGCCGCGCTGCTGCCGTTGCAGCGCGACGACTTCGTCGAGATCTTCACGGCGATGGACGGCCGGCCCGTGACGATCCGGCTGCTCGACCCGCCGCTGCACGAGTTCCTGCCCGACCTCACCGAGCTGTCGGTGCAGGTGGGCGTCGCCGCCGCGACCGGCCGGCCCGCCGTGGACGGCGAGGCCGCGCTGCTGGCGGCGGTCCGCCGGCTGCACGAGGAGAACCCGATGCTCGGGCTGCGCGGGGTGCGGCTCGGGCTGCTCATCCCGGGGCTGGTCGCCCTGCAGGTGCGGGCGGTCGCCGAGGCCGCGGTCATCCGCCGCCGGCGGGGCGGGGACCCGCGTCCGGAGATCATGGTTCCGCTGGTGGGCGCGGTCCAGGAGCTGGAGATCGTCCGTGAGCGGGCCGAGCAGGTGCTGGCAGAGGTCGCCGCCGAGAGCGGGGTCGACGTGCCCGCGCTGATCGGCACGATGATCGAGGTGCCGAGGGCGGCGCTGACCGCCGGCCAGATCGCCGGCGCGGCGGAGTTCTTCTCCTTCGGGACGAACGACCTGACCCAGATGAGCTGGGGCTTCTCCCGTGACGACGTGGAGTCGTCGTTCTTCTCCCGTTACCTCGAGCTGGGCGTCTTCGGCGTGTCCCCGTTCGAGTCGCTGGACCGGGACGGGGTCGGCCGGCTGGTGCGGCTCGCGGCCGAGGAGGGGCGGGCGGCCCGGCCGGGGCTCAAGCTCGGTGTCTGCGGGGAGCACGGTGGCGACCCGGACTCCGTGCACTTCTTCCACCGGATCGGGCTCGACTACGTGTCGTGCTCGCCGTTCCGCCTGCCGGTCGCCCGGCTGGAGGCCGGCCGGGCCGCCATCCTCGCGGCCGGCCACCCGTCGGACACGGCCTGATCCCCGTCGGGCACGGCCTGTGATCCCCGTCGGGCACGGCCTGACCGGGCCCGACGGACGCCTGACGGGCATACCGGATGTACCGGCTGCCCGGCTGGCCGGCCGGTGTGCCCGCTGTGCGGTGGAACACCTGCCGCCCCGCGTTGATTTGGGCATACCGTGACTGCCTGTGGCTACCATCCCGCGGCCGTGGACAGCGCGGTGGCTGCACGCACGCTGGTGGGTATGGCTGCTGAGGGTGGTCGCGATCCTCGTCCTGGCCGGCGTGATGATCAGCGTTCTCACGATGATCCAGATATGGGTGGTGGGGCGTTCGGACGACCAGCGCCGGTCGGACGTCCTGATCGTGCCCGGCGCCTCCCAGTTCAACGGCCGCCCGTCCGCGGTGTTCGCGGCCCGTCTCGACCACGCGCTGGCCCTCTACCGTGCCGGTGTCGCGCCCCGGATCGTGACGGTCGGCGGCTCCCAGGCCGGTGACGTCTACACCGAGGCGCGGGCCGCGGCGAACTACCTGGCCGCCCGCGGCGTCCCGGCCACCGCCGTGGTCGTGGTGGGTGAGGGCAGGGACACCCTGGGGTCGTTGCGGGCGGTGGCAAGGAGCATGGCGGTGAACCGCTGGCGGTCCGCGGTGATCGTGACCGACCCGTGGCACTCGCTGCGCTCCCGGACCATCGCCCGTGACCTCGACATCGACGCGGTCACCTCGCCGGTCACCACCGGCCCGGCCACCCGGGGCGTCGTCACCACGCTGCGTTACATCGTCCGGGAAGGCGCCGCGTACCGCTTCTACCAGCTCTTCCACCGGGCGACCCCGGTCGGCGCCGCCCCCGCCGCACTCTGATTCACAGGCCGGCTGATTCCACAGGCCGGCGCCGTTCGGGACGGCGGAACCCGGGGTAGAGCCCCCACATGGCCGCTCGCGTGGGCGGTGCCCGCGCACGTCCGCTGGATCGCCATCCATGACGCCACCGGCTGCTTTCCAGCACTGCCAGACACGGATACGCAGGCGTACAGGAGGCTGGTGTGGCAACTCCCGTGTCCGAGATCGCGATCGACCCGGCCGACCTCGACCAGATCCGCGAGCTGGCGCGGCAGCTGCGGGTGGACTCGATCCGGGCGACGACGTCCGCCGGGTCAGGCCATCCGACGTCGTCCATGTCGGCCGCGGACGTGCTGGCGGTGCTGGTCGGACGGCACCTGCGCTACGACTGGGACAGGCCGGACGACCCGGCCAACGACCATCTGGTCTTCTCCAAGGGGCACGCCTCCCCACTGCTGTACGCGGTGTTCAAGGCCGTCGGCGTGGTGTCCGACCACGAGCTGATGACCGGCTACCGCCGTTACGGCCAGCGCCTGCAGGGGCATCCGACGCCGGTGCTGCCATGGGTCGACGTGGCCACCGGCTCGCTCGGGCAGGGGCTGCCCGACGCGGTCGGGGTGGCGCTCGCCGGCCGTTTCCTCGACCGGCTGCCCTACCGGGTGTGGGTGCTGTGCGGGGACAGCGAGATGACCGAGGGCTCCATCTGGGAGGCGCTGGACAAGGCGTCCTACTACCAGCTGTCGAACCTGACGGCGATCGTGGACGTCAACCGGCTCGGCCAGCGCGGCCCGACCGAGCTCGGCTGGGACCTCGACACCTACGCCCGCCGGGTCGAGGCGTTCGGCTGCCGGGCGCTCGCGGTCGACGGGCATGACGTCGCCGCGGTCGACGAGGTCCTCACCGAGGCGTCCGGCTCCGACCGGCCGGTGGTCGTGCTCGCCCGCACCCGCAAGGGCGAGGGCTTCTCCGGGACGGCCGACGCCGAGGGCTGGCACGGCAGGCCGTTGCCGGCCGACCTGGCCGAACGCGCGGTCGCCGAGCTCGGGGGCGAGCGCCACCTGCGTGTCCGCGGCCCACTGCCGCCCGCCGCCGGCCGCCGGCCGCCGCCCGCACCGCCGGCCGAGGTGCGCCTGCCTACCTACCCTCTCGGCGCCCGGGTCGCCACCCGCAGGGCGTACGGGCAGGCGCTCGCCGCCCTCGGCGCCCGCCCGGACGTGGTGGCCCTGGACGCCGAGGTCGGCAACTCCACCTACTCCGAGGACTTCGCGTCGGCCCACCCGGACCGTTTCTTCGAGATCTTCATCGCGGAGCAGCAGCTCGTAGCCGCCGCGGTCGGGTTGTCGGCACGCGGGTACGTCCCGTTCGCGTCCACCTTCGCCGCGTTCCTCTCGCGCGCCTACGACTTCATCCGGATGGCCGCGATCTCGGCGGCGAACATCCGTCTGTCCGGATCGCACGCCGGCGTCGAGATCGGCCCGGATGGCCCGTCCCAGATGGGGCTGGAGGACCTGGCGATGATGCGGGCGGTGCACGGCTCGCGCGTCCTCTACCCCAGCGACGCGACCAGCGCGGCCCGGCTCGTCGAGCTCATGGCCGAGCTGGACGGGGTCAGCTACCTGCGCACGACCCGGGGCGCCTATCCGGTGATCTACGGGCCGGGGGAGTCCTTCACCGTGGGCGGCTCCAAGGTGGTGCGCCGGTCGGACGCCGACGTGGTCACCCTGGTCGGCGCCGGGGTCACCCTGCACCACTGCCTGGCGGCGGCGGACACGCTCGCGGCGGAGGGCGTCCCGGCCCGGGTGATCGACCTCTACTCGGTCAAACCGGTGGACATCGCCACTCTGACGCGGGCGGCACGGGTGACCGGCGGCCGTCTCGTCGTGGCCGAGGACCACCACCCCGAGGGCGGCCTGGGCAGCGCCGTCCTGGAGGCGACGGCCGCGGCGGGGGTACCGGTACGCCTCGCCCATCTCGCCGTGCGCGAGCTGCCCGGGTCGGGCACCCCGGCCGAACTGCTCGCCGCGGCGGGCATCGACGCGGGCCACATCGCGGTGGCGGCCCGGGCCCTGCTGCGCTGACCGGCCGGCCGATGGCGCGGCAGCCGTCGGCGCCGGGAGGGGGTCAGTCGTCCGAACCAGCGGGCGCCGGGGCACCTCCGAACATCATGTCGCACATCGTCAGGTAGAGCCGGTCCGGGCGGGGCAGGAACTGGATCTTCGACAGGGCCTGGTCCTGCCCGGCGGATTCGACGATGAACTCGCCGTATCCGAGCAGCCGGCCCATCGGGTCCCGGTTGTAGGTGAGGTCCGTCACTTTCTCCAGGGGCATGGTCTGCACTTTGCGGAAAAAGATCCCGGACACCTTCAACAAGCGCTTGTCCGTGACCATCAGGTGCTCGAAGTGCCAGTCGGCGACTTTCCACAGCATCCTGAAGATCATGAAAAGCAGGAACCACCAGGGCAGCGACACAACGGACTTGCTGGCGTCCAGGCCATTGAGCAGGATCGTCAACAGGATTGCACCGATGGCGGACGCCAGGGTCTGGAGAAAGACGGGCAGCAGGATGGCCCAGTGCATCCGGACCTTCACGACCAGTCGCTCGCGGGTGGCAAGGTACCTGTCATCCCTGGCGGTGGGGTCAGGGATCCGGATTCTCACCATGATCATAACCTCCCGGGCCGGGCCGTTGGCTCACCCTGTTTCACAGAACGGCGTCGGTGACGAAATTTGACAAACCGTTACCAACGGACTCCAGCCCGTTGATGGCTCGCTCGATGATGCTGGCGGCGCTCGCGGGAAAGCTGACGACGAAGAAAATGACGAACGCGATGAGACCGTATCTGACGATCTTGTCCACGGCGGGCCTCCGGGCCGAAGTTGGGCGGGCTGACCACAAAGTATCGCCGCTTCGCGCCTCAGACGTGCGGAAATCGCGCCTATACGCTCAGGCTTGTGGCCAAGAGGTGGTACGCCGCGTCCGACGTGGTGCGTTGGGGCGAGGAGCGACAGAAGAGTACACCGGACGATCGGACCTGGTTCGAGCGGGACCGCGCGCGTGTCCTGCATTCCAGCGCCTTGCGCCGGCTGGCCGGCAAGACCCAGGTCGTCGGCCCGCTCGACGACGACTTCCCGCGCACCCGCCTGACCCATTCCCTGGAGACCGCTCAGGTCGGCCGTGGCCTGGCCCGCTCACTGGGCGCCGACCCGGACCTGGTCGACGCGGCCTGTCTCGCCCACGACATCGGCCACCCCCCCTTCGGCCACAACGGCGAGGCCGCGCTGGACGCGGCCGCCGAGGGGTGCGGGGGCTTCGAGGGCAACGCGCAGAGCCTGCGGGAGCTGACCCGGCTGGAGGTCAAGGTCGTCGACGTCCGCGGGCGGGACGCCGGCCTGAACCTCACCCGGGCGACGCTGGACGCGTCCCTGAAGTACCCGTGGGCGCGGCGGCCCGACACGCCGAAGTTCGGTGTGTACGCCGACGATCTACCGGTCTTCGAGTGGGTCCGCGACGGCGCGCCGGCCGGCCGGCGCTGCATGGAGGCCCAGATCATGGACTGGGCCGACGACGTGGCCTACAGCGCCCACGACCTGGAGGACGGGGTGGTCGCCGGCCTGATCGACCTGGGCCGGCTGGAGGATCCGGGACGGCGGGCCGAGCTGGTCGCCTCGACCGCGGCCCGCTACCCGGTGGCGCCGCCGGCGGCGGTGGGCGAGGCGCTGGACCGGCTGCGCCGGCAGCCGTGGTGGGTGACCGGGCCGGCCACCACACCGGACGCGCTGCGCGCGGTGCGGACGATGACCAGCGAGCTGATCGCGCGCCTGTGCGTCGCGGCGGTCCGCGCCACCCGGGAGGCGTACGGCGACCCGCCGCTGTGCCGCTACCACGCTGATCTGGTCGTCCCCGCCCCGACCGTCGCCGAGTGCGCGCTGCTCAAGGGGGTGACCGCCTCCTTCGTCATGGACCGCCGGGACGCGCACGAACGCCAGCGGCGCCAGCGGGAGGTCATCGCGGAGCTTGTCGCGCTGCTGCTCACACGCGCGCCGGAGGCGCTCGACCCACTGCTGCGGCCGGCCTGGGCCGCCGCCCGCGACGACGCGGCGAGGCTGCGGGTGGTCATCGACCAGATCGCCCGGCTCACCGACGCCAGCGCGGGCCGCCGCCACGCGCAGCTGACCGGCCGGCGCTGGCCGGCGGTCCTCTGACGGCGTCCCCGCCCTGGAAGCCTGCCCTCGCGCGGACGGCCCCCGGCCGGTGGGCCGCGTGACGGTGCCACGGAGCCGGTGGCGCCGGACGGTGGCGCCGGACGGTGGCCGGCGCGTCGCCGGCCTGTTGGGAGCGTCCGGGACACGGCGTGTTACATGCTGCGGCCGTAAGATCGGCACTGCGGTCCAGATGACAAGTAACATCGGGGAAGAATGCGGGTCTGCGGGGGCCCGGACAGTCTTCCGGAGGGCTGCCTTCCGGAGGGCTGACGGCCGGTGGCGACACCCGGTGGTGACACAAGGTGCGCGCCGGACGGCCTCCGTGACACCAGCCCGCTAGCGCTCCACCCGGGACGCAGGGAGGGACGTGTGGCCGGACGCATCCGTGACGCCGATGTCGCTGCCGTGCGTGACCGCTCGCCGCTCGCCGACATCATCGGCGACTATGTGCAGCTCCGCCCGGCCGGCAGCGGCCAGCTACGGGGCCTGTGCCCGTTCCACGACGAGAAGACGCCGTCGTTCAACGTCCGGCCGCAGGTCGGCGCTTACCACTGCTTCGGCTGCGGCGTCGGCGGCGACGTGATCGCTTTCGTGCGCGCCATCGACGGGCTGTCCTTCCCGGAGGCGGTCGAGCGGCTGGCCCGCCGTGCCGGGATCACCCTCACCTACGAGGGCGGGGGAGTGACCAGCCGCGCGGTCACCAGCCAGCGCCAGCGGCTGCTCGACGCCCACCGGGCGGCCGCGGAGTTCTACGCCGAGCGGCTGGCCGGCGCCGATGCCGGCGACGGCCGGGACTTCCTCGCCGCCCGCGGCTTCGGCCAGGAGGCGGCGGCGCGGTTCGGCGTCGGTTACGCGCCCGCCGGCTGGGACGCCCTCACCCGCCACCTGATGGGCCGGCACTTCACCGCCGCGGAACTCGTCCTCGGCGGCCTGGCCAAGCAGAGCAGCCGCGGCACCCTCATCGACCGCTTCCACCGCCGGCTGGTCTGGCCGATCCGCGACCTCGCCGGGGACGTGGTCGGGTTCGGCGCCCGCCGTCTCGCCGCCGACGACCCCGGGCCGAAGTACCTCAACACACCCGAGACCCCGCTGTTCAAGAAGGCCAATCTGCTCTACGGGGCCGACCTGGCCCGGCGGGAGATCGCCCGGCGGTACCAGGTCGTCGTCGTCGAGGGTTACACCGACGTGATGGCCTGCCACCTCGCCGGGGTGCCGACCGCGGTCGCCTCCTGCGGCACCGCGTTCGGCAGTGAGCACGTGACGGTGCTGCGGCGGCTGCTGATGGACCAGAGCGAGCACCGCGGCGAGGTCGTGTTCACCTTCGACGGCGACGAGGCGGGCCGCAAGGCCGCCATCCGGGCGTTCGAGTTCGAGGAACGTTTCGTCACCCAGACCTTCGTGGCGATCGAGCCGTCCGGGCTGGATCCGTGCGATCTGCGCGTCCAGCGCGGGGACGTGGCCGTGCGCGACCTGGTCGCCTCCCGCCTCCCGCTGGTGGAGTTCGCCATCCGCGGGAAGCTGGCCGGCTTCGACCTCGACACCACCGAGGGGCGGCTGGCGGCGATCGACGCGGCGGCCCCTCTGATCAACAAATTGAAGGATCGGGGGCTACGACACCGTTACGCGGTTAATCTGGATAACTGGCTTGGTTTTCTGGACGAGGAGTTCGTGGTGCGGCGGGTCGCTGAGCATCGGCCACGAGGGGCCGCCGGTGGTACGGCGTCCCTCGACGGCCCTGCCCACGGCCAGGGCGACCACGCGGCGCGCGGCGGTCGCACCGGCGGCCGGGCCGAGCTGCCGCGTCGGCATGACGCCGTCGCGGACGACACTGTCGTGGCGGTGGAACGGGAGGTACTCAAGGTCGCCCTCCAGTATCCGGGACTTGCCGGCCCGGTGTTCGACACGCTCTCCCCGGAGCTGTTCACGGTCCAGGAGCACCGCGCCGTCCGTGAGGTGATCGCTGCCGTGGGCGGTGTGTGCGCCGGTCTGCCCGCCGCCGGTGACGTCCAGACCTGGGTCAAGACGGTGGTGGAGGCGGCCGGGCAGGACGAGCTCCGGCGGTTCGTCATCGAGCTTGCCGTGGAGGCGGTGTTCTGTGACCACGATGTGGACGACCGGTATGTCGATGAGCAGATGTCACGCGTACAGGAGTTGCAGGTGACCCGTCGCATTGCGGATCTGAAGTCGCGTGTGCAGCGGCTCAATCCCGTAACCGACGCCGAGACGTTCAGACGCGCATATGGTGAGCTGATCGCCTTGGAACAGCACAAGCGCCAACTCCGGGAGCGGGGCCTGGGTGCCGCGTAACCTGGGTCGATCCCGAGAAGGAAGTGACGAGATTCCGACCATGAGTCCAGCCGTCCTACCGCGCGAAGCCCAGGTGGACGAGGTCAAGGACCTCATCACCCGAGGCAAGGAGATCGGTTTCCTCACTACCGAGGACGTCACGGTCGCCCTCCAGGCGGCCGAGCTGCCACCGGAGCAGACCGACGCCGTCCTGCAGGTCCTCAACGACGAGGGCATCGAGATCCTCGAGGCGGGTGGGGAGGACGCCGAGGAGAACGACCTGCTCGCCCGGCGTCGCCGTGAGGAGGAGGAGCTGGCGCTCAAGGCGCCGACCTCCGACCCGGTGCGCATGTACCTCAAGGAGATCGGCAAGGTCCCGCTGCTGACCGCGGAGGAGGAGGTCGACCTCGCCAAGCGGATCGAGGCCGGCCTGTTCGCCTCCGAGAAGCTCGCGGCGGCCACCCGCAAGACCGCCCCGCAGATGCGCCGTGATCTGGAGGCGATCGAGCGGGACGGGCAGATCGCCAAGCGCAAGCTCGTCGAGGCGAACCTGCGGCTGGTGGTGTCGATCGCCAAGCGCTACGTGGGCCGCGGCATGCTGTTCCTGGACCTCATCCAGGAGGGCAACCTCGGTCTGATCCGCGCGGTGGAGAAGTTCGACTACACCAAGGGCTACAAGTTCTCCACCTACGCCACCTGGTGGATCCGGCAGGCGATCACCCGGGCCATCGCCGACCAGGCACGCACCATCCGCATCCCGGTGCACATGGTCGAGACGATCAACAAGCTGATCCGCATCCAGCGGCAGCTCCTGCAGGACCTCGGCCGTGAGCCGAGCCCGGAGGAGATCGCCAAGGAGATGGACCTCACGCCCGACAAGGTGCGTGAGATCCTCAAGGTGTCCCAGGAGCCGGTCTCCCTGGAGACGCCGATCGGTGAGGAGGAGGACTCCCACCTCGGCGACTTCATCGAGGACTGCGACGCGGTCGTGCCGGTCGACGCGGCCAGCTTCATCCTGCTGCAGGAGCAGCTCGACTCGGTCCTGCACACGCTCTCCGACCGGGAGAAGAAGGTCATCCAGTTGCGCTTCGGGCTCACCGACGGCCACCCGCGCACGCTGGAGGAGGTCGGCCGGGAGTTCGGGGTCACCCGCGAACGCATCAGGCAGATCGAGTCGAAGACGCTGTCGAAGCTGCGTCACCCGTCCCGCTCCCAGAAGCTGCGCGACTACCTGGAGTAGGCGACCTGCGGGCGGGGAGTGCCCGCGCGGCCGTGTGCGGCACGGGCTGGCTGGTGGTCACTGGCCGCCGGCAGCAGTGGCGCTCAGGCCGACGCGTCCCGACTGTCGCGTCCCGATTGTGTACGATTTGTTACTTTACGTCTTTATCGTGTCCTGATGTCGGCGAACCAGTAGGAGTCGCCTCTGCGGGTCGGAGTGCGGTAGTAGTCGCTTGATGACTTAAAGTGCCCATCATGGGTACTGTGCTGCCTGGTCCTGACGCCCGCAGCGTTCCCGAGCCCTGGAACGGGTCACGGAAACGGTCGAGAGTGTCACCTGCCGTCGTGAGGACGCAGCCGACGCGTCCGCTCGCTGGGCAGGCCGGCGTGGACGGCGCGCCGCCGGACGCATCAGGCTGGCAGCCGCCCGGCCGGCAGCCACCGCGGCGGCGGCCACCCGGCCGACAGCCCACGTTCCGCGGCGGGGGAGAACTGGTCGGACGCGTCGCGCGAGGCGCCGGTGAGTTACTGATCACTGTTGGGTTCGTGGTGGCGCTGTTCGTGGTCTACGAACTGTGGGTCACCGACATGGTGCAGGAGCGTACCCAGAACCGGCTGCGCTCCGAACTGTCCCGGCAGTGGGCGGCCCCGGCCGCGGCAGCCCCGTCGACAGGCCTGCCGCGGCCGGGGGCGGCATCGGCGGACGTCGGTGCCGGGGTGGCCGTGCTGCGCATCCCCCGTTTCGGCGACGGTTACGCCCCGGTTGTCGTCGAGGGGGTGTCGGACGGCGCGCTACGGCGCGGCCCCGGGCACTATCCGGGGACCGCGTGGCCCGGCGAGGTCGGCAACTTCGTCGTGTCCGGGCATCGCACCACCTACGGCCATCCGTTCAGCCGGCTGGACGAGCTACGGGCCGGTGACCCGGTCGTCGTCGAGGTCCGGGACCGCTATTTCGTCTATCGGGTGACGGGCTCGGAAGTGGTCGACCCCGCCCGGACGGATGTGATCCTGCCGGTACCCGGACAGCCCGGCGCACGGCCCGCGAAAAGCCTGCTGACGTTCACCACCTGCAATCCGAAGTACTCGGCCAGCAGCCGCCTGATCATTTTCGGTGAGCTCACCGGCAGCCGACCGAAGACCCCCGGGCAGCCGCCTGGCACGGCTGGGAGGTGACGGGTGTACGGATGGATCTTCCGGCACCTTCCCGGCGGGTTCGCCGTAAGGCTCGCCCTGATGGCAGCGCTTGTCGTGGCGGTGGCCGCCGGCCTGCTCTTCGGCGTCTTCCCGGCCGTCGAGCCCCACCTTCCGCTCACCCGGGTGACCGTTGAGGAATGAGCCACGACGGCCGGCCAGCGCTGACGCGGACCAGCCGGGCCACGGCCATCCGGCGGCGGACGGCGCCGCCCGCCGCGACGGCAGGCCCGGAACAGCACGACGAACAGGACGGAGGCCACCGCGGCCGATGCTGAACACGGGATCGCCGCTGAACACGGGATCGCCGCCGAACACGGGATCGCCGCCGAACACGGGGCCGGCGCCCCGCACCGGTCACCAGCACCCGCTGGTCCGCGCCTGGCCCGTGATCGTCGCCGTGGCGGCGTTCGGGCCGTACCTCATGAACGGCGTGCGCACCGAGCAGGTGGTGGTGTACGGGTCGCTGCTGGCCGGCCTGCCATTCCTCGCGTCGCGGCTGAGATTCGACGGCTGGTACGCGTGTGTCCTGGGCCTGTGGGCGTTCCTGGCATTTTCGGCAATGATCAGCCCGGACGGCCCGGTCATACCCGGCCGTTTTCTTCCGGGCAGCATGCTGTCCGGCGTCGACAACTATCTGTACCCACTGGCCGCGTTGCTCCTGGTGAGCTGCTGGCTGGCGACCGGATATACCCGGCTGGACCTGCTGGACGCCGTGTGCGCGGCTTTTGTCACACTGGTCGCCGGCAACGGGATAATCGCGTTCAGCGGCCTTTTCGTCAATCCGGTCGGATGGCTGCAGAAGTTCTGGGGCTACGGGCCGGCCACCCTGGAGACGACGGTTGCCGTACGCGCCTTCAGCAACGGCCGGCTGACCGGGATCTTCGCGCAGCCGGCCGAGGCCGGTATCGCGTGTGCTCTCGCGCTGTTCGCGGCGCTCTATCTTTTCGCCCGGCCCGGCCGGGACCGGCCGGTGCTGCTCGGCCTCGTCGCCACCCCGGTGTTCGTCGGCGGCGTCCTGAGCGCGTCGAAGATGTTCCTGCTGATCGGTATACCGCTGGCGCTGTGGCAGGCGGTCCGCCAGGGCCGGCGGCTTCGGCGGGTGCTCGTCATCGCCGCCATGGCCGGGCTGTTCAGGCTCGTCCTCACCCAGGTCGACGTGCCACGGTGGCGCGGCGCGTGGATGCTGTCCGCGCTTTTCAGCCGTGGTGACGGCGGCGACGTCGTGGAGAAGTACACGGCGGGCCGGCTGGGGTCGAACGGCGCGTCCGGGATGGTGTTCGACTATGTGCTCGCCACCCGGCCCTGGTTCGGCTACGGCGCCGGCGGGCTCGCCGTGTCGTACGACAGCTCCTGGGTCGAGGTGGTCATCGTCGGCGGCGTGCTCGGAGTGGTGCTGTTCGCGCTCGTGCTGGCCGTCCTGGCCGGCACGTGGCTTGCCGGGCGGCCGGCGCGGTCCGGGCCGCAGCGGCCGTTCGCCACCTCCGTGCTTATCATGAGCGTGGCGGCAACCGCGGGCCTGCCCGCTTTCACGGCCAACCGGGTGGCGCTTTTCACCTGGATTTTCCTGGCGCTTCTCCTGCTCGTCGGCGACGGCCCCCCCGGCGGGCCACGGAAAGCCGCCGGGAAACCGTTGGGCAAGACCGGGCCGTTGGGGAGGGCCTTTTGACAGCCCGGCGCGCGGCCGCCGGGCAGGTTTCCCGCCCGGCGGCCCGTACCTGTCGCCAGCCGCCCGCGCTCAGGTCCCGGCCGGGCCGGGACGCTCGGGAGCCGTGGCTTCCGGGAAGGCGCCGCCGGCCGCTTCCCCGGGCCCGTTGCCCTGGCGTGGCAGCGCCATGGGCGGCGCCGTTCGGGGCAGGCCGCGGCCGCCGGCCCGCCACCAGGCGCCCTGGGCCCCCACGGCCGGCAGGCGGGCCACCCGGAAGCGTTCCGGCGTCCAGTGCTTCAGTTTCAGCGCGTGTTTCTCGACCGCGAGCCAACTGCCCGCGGCGAGCGCCACCGACCCCGCCGTGAACGCGGAGAAGTACACCACCGCGCCGTGCCGGTGCAGCCCGTACAACGCCAGCAGATGCTGCACCGGGGACGAATATATGTACAGCCCGTAGGAGAGGTCGTTGCGCGCCCCGACCCGGTGCAGCGGCAGCCGGACGCCCAGCCACAGGCACAGGTAGGCCAGTGGCGGCCCCAGGACCAGGTGCGGTTCACGCAGGAACATCGAGCCTGTCACGGCGACGGCCGCCACCGCCGCGAGCCGCCCCGACAGCGGCACCCGGTCCCCGTAGAGGAACAGCAGCGACCCACAGAGGAACAGCGGGCCCAGCCGCAGCGCGCCCTCGGCGAGGGGGCTGCCCAGCACGGCGCCGGCGAAGCCCGGCGCGAGGTGGTGGACGACCACCGCGGACCACATGGCGACGGCCAGCCCGGCGACGGCCACCCGCCGCTGTCGCAGCACGCCGAGGACGCCGAGGACGGCCACCCCGAGGTAGCAGAGGAACTCCCACCACAACGACCAGAGCGCGCCGTTCCAGGAGGCTGTGCCCGCCCCGGCCGCCCCGGCCGCCCCGGACACAGCGTCGCCGGCCGGAGTCCCCGAGACGTCGTAGAACCGCATGTGCAGCGTGCTGTTGTCGATGATGTACCGCAGCGGCCCGTGGGGCGCGCCCAGGAAACCGTCGAGCGAGCCGTGGGTGTGCAGCCATCCCAGCGGCGCGAAGAACCCGGCGACGACGACGAGGCAGACCCAGAACGCCGGGTAGATCCGCAGGAAGCGGTGCCACAGGAAACGGGCGGTGCCACGCACCCGCACGTTGCTGCGGGTCACCAGGAACCCGCTGATGACGAAGAACGAGTCGACGGCGAGCGCGCTCACCTCGTACTTCCCGAGCCGGAACAGACCGAATCCGCCCAGTGCCCAGCCATGGGCGATCATGACGAGGACGGCGAACACCAGGCGCAGGAAGTTCAGGCTGTTGTCGGGGCCGAAGGCGCTCTGGACCGTGGGTTTCCGCGGGCGGTGCGAGCGGGCCGCCGGGCGTGGGCGCGGGCCGGGTACGCCGCGACCGTTCATGATTCCTCCATCCGGCTGCCGGGGGAGACCCGGGCGTCGAGGGAAAGCGCTTCCGCGGGCCCGGGTGGACGCACCCGCCGCCGTGCCCGGCCGTGCCCGGCCCGCCGCCGTGCCCGGCCGTGCCTCACCTGCCGCGGCGTCCAGCTTTTCAGCCGCAGCGCCGGGCGTTCGATACAGAACCAGCTCAGTACCGCCGCGACGGCGGTCACGGACAGGCAGAGCGCGAAATAGGCCACGACGCCGTGCCGCTGCACCCCGTACACCGCCGCGAGCTGCTGGACGGGAAACGAGTAGATGTACAGGCCGTACGAGAAGTCGTGGCCCGCGCCGACCCGGTGCAGCGGCAGCCGGATGCCGAGCCAGATACACAGGTAGGCCAGCGGGAGATTCAGCAGTATGTGCGGATCGTCCAGGAACATCGAGACGGCCAGCACGGCCGCGCAGCCGGCGGCGAGCTTCCCGGAAAGCGGAATCCGGTCGGCGTACAGGTACAGCACACAGCCGGCGAGGAACATCAGGACGAACCGGCCGACACCGCCGGCGAAGACACCGCCGAGCGGCCCCGGAGTGTAGCCGGGCGCCAGTTCGCGCAGCACCACCACGGCCCACAGGCAGGCGGTGACCACCGCGACGAGCGCCCGCCGCCGCTGGATGACACCGAAAATCGCCAGGACGGCGATGCCGAGATAGCACAGGGCGTCCCAGTAGAGCGTCCACATGGAATGGTTCCAGCCGATCGGGATGCCCGAGCCCGGCGGTGGGAAAGGCACCGCGGACGGCGTGCCGGCGACGTCGTAGAAGCGCACCCTCAGCAGGGAGTTGGCGAGCACGTACTGGACCGCCCCGTGCGGCCCGGTGACCGGATAGCCGTCGAACGAGCCCCGCTCGTGCCGCCAGGCCAGCGGCGCGCAGAGAAACGCCACGACCAGCAGGCTCGCCCAGAAACCGGGCATGATACGCAGGGTGCGGTGCCACAGGAAACGGGCCGTGCCACCCACCCCGAGCCGGCTCCGGGTGATCAGGAAGCCGCTGACGACGAAGAACCCGTCCACCGCGACGCTGGCCGGGTCGTAGTCGCCGATCCGGACCAGACCGAACCCGCCGAGCGCCCAGGCGTGCACGACGACGACGGTGAGGGCGAACACCAGCCGGAGGAAATTGAGGCTGTTGTCCCGGCTGAATGCGGTGGCGATGGTCGCTGTTGTCGCTGTCCGGTGTGACACCGATTGTCTCCGATTGCCGCGGTCGTGGCCGGTGCCGTCGGGGAACCGGCTGGGAAATGCCGTCGGGGACCGTCCCGGAAAGTGCCGCCGGGGACCGGCCCGGGAAGTGCTGTCGGGGGACCGACTGGGAGTTATCGTAGCGATAATCGATTGATCTCAAGGTTTCCGACACGCCCGTCGATGCCGGCGGGGAATCCGTCCGGGCCCGTGTGACACTAAAATCGGAAACATGGACGCGAACGCTTCCAGCCGGGCCGTATGGCATCTTTCGGCTGTCTTCGTGGCGATCTTCCAAAGCTTCGCGCAGTGACTCGTTTTCACAGGTATTCCGGTGTATCAGGTTGACGAATGACAGGAAAGGGAAAAATGGATGCGCTCCGCCGGCCCCACCGGCCGTTCCGTTCGATTTCCGGGAAAGTCCGGGGGCGCCGGGTCCTGGATGCCCGCTGGGCCCCGGCGCTGCTCGACGCCACACCGCCGCGGTGGCGCCGGCAGGTGGCGTCACGGCTGCTGTCGCTCGATGCCCGCTACGCCGGCGCGAGTGGGCCGGCGGGCCAGGCCGGCGCTTCCTGGGAGGGGCTCGTGCGGGAGCTGCTGCTGCCCTCCCTCACCGCGGGCATGACCGTGCTGGAACTCGGCTGCGGCCCCGGCCACGCGGCCAGCCGGACCGTGCGCCACGTGGCCGCGGTCGCCGCCGTGGACACCTCGCGGGGCGCGCTCGCCTGCGCCCGCGCGGTCAGCCCCGGCCCGCGTGTCGAGTACCTGACGCCGGAGGAGTTCAACCGGGCGGGGCGGACGGTCGACTTCGCCTACTCCTTCACCCTCACCCGGGACCTGCCCGACGACCTGCTGCGTGGGGCGCTGGAAACCGTCCGTCGCGCGTTGCGGCCGGGCGGCGGCCTGCTCGTTCCCCTCGGCCCCGGCGGCCCGGCCGGTGCCGGTGCCGGTGCCGGTGCCGACCGGACACGCCTGACCGGCCTGGCGCTCGCCGCCGGTCTCGTCGACGTCGGGATCACCGCGGTCCGGCTGTCATCGGCGGGCCCGGGCAGCGCCTCCGGCCAGCCCCTCCTCGACGTCCTCACCGCGCGCCGGCATGCCCCGGCCGGCTCAGCCGGCCC
>NZ_CEVIVC010000007.1:24271-40529 GCF_982290645.1 Protofrankia sp. CiP1_Cm_nod4 | reverse complement strand
CCCGGCGGGGCCGCGCCGATCACTGTGCCGACGACAGGACGGTGGCTGTCGCGGTGGGTGTAATGGGCGTAATGGGCGCGGTATCCAGGGGGTAGACGGCTTCCTGCGGTGCCGCCGCGGGGGTGCCCAGCAGACGGATCATCTTCTCGTGCCAGGCCCGGTGCAGGCAGAACGCCAGCCCCTGCCAGCCGTCCCGCCAGCCGCTCCTGAACACGTACATGTAGACGAACGTCACCACCATCTTGCAGGGCAGCAGGGGGAGGACGACGTCGCGGGCGATGGCCCGCGACAGCGGCCTGCTGCTCGTCGCCCGGTCGGGGCCGAGCACCCGCCGGAGCTGCCGCAACGGTCCGCTAGACGTGCCGCGGCGGCGTGCCTCCAGCTCCGCGTAGGTGATGTGTTTGTGCAGCCAGCAGGCCAGGCCCTTGCTGTCCTGGTCGATGACGTCGTGTTCGAGGGGCAGGATCGTGCCGTTGACCGACGGGCGTTCGCTGAACTCCTCGGCGGTGGCGAACGAGGCGGACCGCCGGTCGAGCAGCCGGGCCTGCCAGCTGTTGGCGTACCACCCGCAGTGGGCTATCCAGCGGCCGAGGAAGAAGAACCGGCGCCGGTGGGTGTAGGCGGCGCAGTCCTCCCGGCCGAGCCGTTCGGCGATCTCCGCCGCGAGCGCGACGGGCACCCATTCGTCGGCGTCGAGGAAGTACACCCAGTCGTGCTGGACGCCGGGCTGGCGCATGGCCCATTCGCGCTGGCCGGCAAAGCCGCGCCAGGGCTGTTCCCACACGGTGGCGCCCAGCTCCCGGGCGATCTGCGGTGTCCCGTCGGTGGAGCCGGAGTCGACGACCACCACCTGGGCGCACCAGCCGGCCGAGCGGACCGCCCGGGCGATGTCCCGGCGTTCGTCCCGGGCCAGGATGATCGCGGTGACCGGCACGGACCCCGGTGGCGGCGTGAGCGCCGCGCCGGCTGTGGCGGGGGCCGCGTACGGCACCGGCGACCGGGACGGCCGCGCCGCGGGCCGGATCATGACGTCGCCTCCGTCGCGCCCAGCATCCAGTCGAAGTAACGGTCACGGTCGAACGGGTTGCCCGGCTCCGGTGGCACCCGGGTCTCCAGCGCCCGCCGGATCGCGTCGGCGATGTCGTCCGGATGCTCCTGGGTGAACGGTACGAGGGCGCCGCCGGCGACCTCCCGGTTGTGCGGCGTGTCATGGGCGACGACCGGCTGCGCCGCCAGCCGTGCCTCGGCCAGCGGGTAGCCGAACGACTCGATGCGGGTGGGGTAGATGGTCGCCCACGACCGCCGGCGGTACCGCGCCACCTCGGTGTGCGTGATCCGGCCGATGAAACGCAGATGGCGCGCGTCGCCGAGCCCTTCGGCACGCGCCTCCCACGGGGTCGCGGTGACCAGCACCTCGATCTCCGTCCGGTGGCCGCGCCGGACGATGTCCACCGCCTCGTCGACGGTCCGCAGGATGTCGCCCATCCGCTTCCACCGGGCGAAGAGCACCGGGCACAGGAAGACCTCGGGCCTGCGGCCGGTGACCGGTTCGGGTGCCATCGACAGCGGGTTCGGGCGTACCGAGATGCGCGACGACAGATCCGGGGCGGTCATGGCGACCCGCCGGGCCATGCCGGTGGTCGGCACCACGATCATGTCCGAGCGGCGGGCGGCCTGGCGCACCACCTGGGCCTGCCACGGGATCTCCCGGTCGACCCGGCCGCCGAGCTTCCTGATCTCCTCGGGATCCAGGAAGTGCTGCGGCTGGTGGAGCAGCAGCCAGCGCCGGGCCGGCGTCACCACGAACCCGACGTTGTTGAGGGAGACCACCCGGCGGTGCCTCCACGGCCGTTCGCGCTGGATCAGCCAGGCCGGGCTGACCGGCTGGTCCCGGCCGATGACGCGGACGTCCGGGCGACGGTTGTCCACGAGATAGCTCTCGAGCTCGAGAAGCAGCCGCCGGGCGCCGCCCATCCGCGCGCCCGCGCAGTCGACGAGGACGGTGCCGGTGTTCTCAGTCTTCATGTTCTCTGGTTCTCATGTGTGTTCCCGGTTTTCTCGGGTGGGCCGGTACCCGGGTTCTCAGGCCGCTTTTTCCGGCGCGCCGAGCAGCCAGTTGAAATAGCGGTCCGGGTCGAACGGGTTGACCGGCTCCGGGACGAAGGTGGTGTTCAGGGCGCGGTGGATGGCCGCGGCGATTTCCGCCGGCTCCTCCCGCTGGTACGGGACGAGGACGGGACCGGCGATGTCACGGTTGTGCGCGATGTTGCGCGCCACCACCGGCAGCGCGGCCAGCCGCGCCTCGGCCAGCGGATATCCGAACGACTCGATCCGCGTCGGGTAGATCAGCGCCCGGCACCGGTTCTGGTGGTGCGTCAGCTCCTGCGGTGTCAGCCGGCCGACGAAGTCCAGGCGGCCGGTGGGGCCGAGCCCGTCGGCGGTGGCCTCCTCGCGGGTGGCGGTGACGACGACCCGCAGGTCGGCGCCGGTTTCGGCGGCCAGCGTCGTGACCGCCTGGTCGACCAGGCGCAGTAACGTCGCCATGGCCTTCCACGGCGAGAACAGCACCGGGCACAGCAGCAGGTGCGGCTCGCGCGGCTGGGCGGGGGCGGCCTGCGGCATCGACAGCGGATGCGGGCGGACGGTCAGCCGGGACACCAGGTCCGGGACCGCGTCGAGAACCCGTTCGGCCATGCTGGCGGCCGGTACGACCACGAAGTCGGCGCGGCGGGCGGCCTGCCGGACGATCCTGGTCTGACGGGCCATGCGGGAGTCCAGCCGGGTGCCGATGAGCTCCAGTTCGGCCGGCCGGAGAAAGTGCAGCGGATTGCGCAGCAGCACGTAACGCGAGCCGGCGGTCGCCGCGAACCCGACGTTGTTCAGGGAGATCACCCGGGCGAACCGCCCCAGCCGTTCCCGCCGGGCGAGCCAGGTCGCGGTGATCGGCCGGTCGCGTCCGATCACCCGGACGTTGGGGCGCTCGACCCTGGCCAGATGCCCGTCGAGCTCGAGCAGGAAACGCAGCGCGCCGCCCATGCGGGCACCGGCGCAGTCGACGAGGACGGGTCCGTCGTCCGCCGGCGGCGGCGTCCCCGTGGTTCCGAATCCGGTTGTGACGTCCATGATCGCCCCACTTCTCTCCTCGGCCGGCCCGGAGAACTCCCGGCCCGGCAATCGGATGGCCCGGAAAACACCCGGTCCGGAAGGCCTCCGGTCCGGGAGCCGGCCGGTTGTGCGAACTGGCGGTTCCACGGGAACGGGAGGGTCCCGGAAACCCGCCGGCGGCGGCCGGGTGAGCCGGCCGGGCCGCTTCGGGTCATGTGCCGGGCACGTCGGCGCTCCCGGGTGCCCACCGCTGTTCCCGCGCTTCCCGCGTTTCCCGCGCCGGTGGCCGGGCCGGCTGGTAACGCTGGTCCACCGTCACCCCCTTGCCGCGGGCGCTCAGCAGCGTTTCCGGGGGGACGACGGTCACCGACACCCGCAGCCGGTCGCCCACCCGTTCCTGCAGGAGGCGGCGGGCCCGGGCCAGGTCGCCGGCCCCCGGCGGCCGGGCGGCGGCCACCCGCAGCTCCACCTCGCCGCGGCGCTCCTGACGGAACTGGAACCGGTCGAAGACGGCGAAGGCGCTGTCGTGGAAGTTCAGGGCCGCGGTGGAGATGGGCTCGTCGTCCGCCCCGTAGACCAGGGACTGGTCCCAGCGCCCGCGGACGTCGGTGAGCACCGGGAACGACGAGCCGCACACGCAGCGGGCGCCGTGCGGGCCGGCGGGCAGCAGGGTGCCGGCGTCCTCGGTGTCATAGCGCACCAGCGGCATGGCGGCGTTGGTCATCCCGGTGCCGACGATCCGTCCGTCGACGACCTCGGTGAGGCCGTAGGTGGGGGCGAGATGGTAGGCGCCGGGGCGGGCGGGGCACTCACCGGCGAACACCACCTTCTCGCTCTGCCCGTACCAGCGGACCACCGGTGCCGCGAAGACCTCCCGGAAGAGCGCCACCTGCCAGTCGAAGGCCCCTTCGCTGGCCAGCAGCACCGCGCGGACGCGGCTGAGCGCGCGGTGCGGCCCGGTCCGCGCCACCCAGTGGGCGAACGGCGTGACCGCCGACGGGTACCCCCAGATGGCCACCGGGCGGAAGTCGCCGAGCCGCTCCAGCAGATCGGCGAAGGTCCGGTCCGACAGGTGGAACGGGGAGACCAGGAAGTGGTTGTACGTCGGCTGGAACAGGACGGGCCGGCCGGCGAAGCCCGCGCCGAGGCTGCCGCCCCGGAAAGTGATCTTCGGGTCGGTCGGCCGCACCCCCGCCCGTCCCCACACGTGGGCGATGTGGGCCCACTCGGTGAAGAACGACGCGTAGGAGATCCGCAGGTCCAGCGGCTGCCCGCCGGTGCCGCCGGTGGTGACCCGCCGGGCGGGCACCCGAGGGCCGGTGAAGGAGCCGGCAAGGCCGCGGACGGTCTCCTTGCCCAGCACCGGAAGCCCGTCGAGCCGGCCCTCCAGGCAGGCCTGGAGATACTCCGGGCGTTCCCGGTAGTACGGCACCGACCGGCCCCAGCGCCGGTGGAACCGGGCCAGCCGGGACACCTGCCACTGGTGGACCTCGGCCGCGTCGGCCGCCTCCAGCCTGGCGAGCGTGCGCAGGTGGCCGCGCACCAGCGGGCTGGCGCAGGCGGCGTCGAACACGGCGGCGGCCGCCCGGGAGCCGAACACCGAGCCCGCCCGCGCCGGGACCGCCCGCGCGGCCGCCTTGGCGGCCGTCCGGGAACACGTCCATGCGGACGCCGGTGGGGACGCCGGTGGGACCGCCCGGGCCCGGGTCATCGGGCCACCGCCGGCGGTGGCCGATGTTCGACGTACCCCTGCCAGGCGAAGTGCGGCTCGGCCCGCAGGACCGTCTCGACCGGCAGTGAGCCGAGGCGTCCCTGCCACGGGCCGTGGTCGGAGATGATCTCGATGTCACGCCAGTCACCACGGGCGAGTGGCAGGGCGCGGCAGGTGAACGCCTGGCGGACCACGGGCACCCGGTCGGGGTCGAAGCCGAACAGGTACGTCGCGGCCGCGTCGACCGCGGCCGGCGTGGTCCCGCAGGCCAGTAACCGGGCGGGCAGCGGGTCGGGGTTCATCGGGCCGTTGCGCTGCCCGGCGATCACCCCGTCCACGATGACGATGTGCCGCCGGCCCGGGTCCGGGGTGTCGGCCACGGTGCCGTCCGGCCGGCCGTACTCCAGGATCTTGTTCAGGTCGAGGCACATGCGCCACACCGTGTCGTTGCCCCACCAGTTACCGCTGCGTACCACGGTGTCGCCGTCCCCGAACAGCTGGCTGCCGCGGTGGCGGGCCAGCCGCAGCATGCCGCCGCCCAGGCGGGGGGAGAGCATGGCCACCCGGCGCAGCCTGGTGGCCGCGGCCCGCTCGAGCGAGTGCCGGGAGCTGCGGCTGGGATGCTCGTCGCCGCCGGTGCCGGGCCGGCCCTCGGTGTGGTGCGGTAACCAGTTCTTGTCCGCGTTGATCCCGACCAGGTTCTTCAGGGCGAGGGTGATCCCGGCCTTCTTGTGGCTTTTCAGCTTGGGGAGGTTCACCACGAGGTCGGCCCGCAGGGCCGTGCCGGAGAGCAGGTACTCGTGCCGGCCGCCGCTGTGGTGGGAGTTCACCACCCGGCTGTCGTAGTCGGCCCCGTAGTAGCGGCCCGCGCCGCCGTGGCCGACGAACTCGCTGGCCGCGGCGAGGTCGAAGGCGATCGCGCCGCCGGGGTCGCCCGGCAGCCGGCGGCGGGCCACCACGACGTCGTCGACCGTGGTCCACTCCTCCTGGCGCAGGTCGACCAGGTCGAGGCGCAGCCCGCGTTCCCGGTAGAACCGGCGCAGCTCGTCCAGGCCGAGCAGGCTCACGATCGCCGTGAAGGACGAGTCGGTCTGCGGCGCGTCGGCGATCACCACCCGGCCGGCGCTCCCGACCGCGGCGAACGCGTAGTCGGCGACGGCGCGCACCACGGAGCCGTGGGTGAGCACGTACCGCCAGCCCTGCGGGTCCCGCGGGTGGCGCTCACGTACCAGGTTGGGCTTGAGCACGACCGTCCCGCCCGGGGGGACGAGGCCGGCCAGCGGGTTCCAGCGTGCGGTGTCCACGTTCGCCGCGTCCAGCCCGGCCAGTGCCAGGGCCCGGCGGACGCCGGCGTACACCGGGTTCGCCGCCGGGCCGAGGTGCCCGTGCGCGTACTCGGGATACGCGGTGTCCGGGGAGAAGGGGACGACGTCGGGATAGGACGCCGTCCGCGTCCGCGTGACCGCCACCCGGTACGGGGCGGTGATGTTCTCTGGCATTCCCGGCATGTCCGGCCTTATCGGTAGGAGTGCCTCGGCCGTGGGGGTGCCGCCACGGCCGAGGCGGTCGGGTGTCGCGCGTACCGGCCTGCGAGTGGATGGTCGGTAGATAGCGGACGGTGGTGCATCTAACCTCAGAGTAACGACTCTACTACGGAATGCGAGGACTGGATCGGGTGTGTCGTATCACCGGGAAGCCGCGCCCTGGTCGGGGTGTGGCGGCACTGCGCGCGTTCGGGGCTGGCGCGTCGGTGCTGCCGGTGTCGTCGGTTCCGCACCTTTCTCGAGCACAATGTGTGACATGATGAACTCCATACGTAATGATCGTCGCGCGCGGCGGGCCGGTCATGCGGGCCATACCGGCCAGGCCGGTGACGTTCTGCTACTTGCCCCGTCGCTGGGACTCGGCGGCGGCATCGAGCGCTACCTCGCCACGGTCGAACGGGCACTCGACGGGTCGGGCGCGCGGGTACGCAGGGTGGACCTGCTGGCCCCCGGCCGCCGCCCCACGCTTGCGGCAAAGGCCGACTTCGCCGCCCGCGCCGTGCTCGCCGCGCGGCGCCACGCGCCCATCCGCTGCCTGCTGGTGGGGCATCCCGGCCTCATCCCGGTGGCGGCGGCGGTCACGGCCGCGGCCCGGCCGTCGCGCTCGTTCGTCGCGTTCTACGGCACCGACATCTGGGGCACCCGGCCGCTGTCCCGGACACTGCTCACCAGGCTCTCCCGGGCCCGGCCGCTGACGATCAGCAGCTTCAGCGCGGGCGCCATGCTGTCGCTGGGCGTCCCCGCGGTGCTGCCGCCCGGCATCGACCCCGGCTGGCGGCAGACCCTGCTGCGCACCCCGCGGCCGGCCGCGGCGGACCGCGTCCCGGTGGTGCTCACCGTCTGCCGGCTGCCGGAGTGGCGCGGCAAGGGCGTGGCGGAGCTGGTCGAGGCGACCCGCCGGGCACGCGAGCGCGTCGGCGCGGTGCGCCTGGTCGTGGCGGGCCAGGGCCCGGCGCCCACCGAGCTCGTCGACCTGCTCGCCCGGGCGGACACCGAGCTGTACGTCTCGCCGCCCGACGCGCAGCTGGCGCGGCTCTACGGGGCCGCCGACCTGTTCGCGCTGTGCACCCGGACCAGGGTGCGCACACCCAGCAGCGGGGAGGGCTTCGGCATCGTGCTGGTCGAGGCGCAGCTCGCCGGCTGCCCGGTCGTCGCGCCGTTCTCCGGCGGCTCGTCCGACGCCTACGTCGCCGGGATGACCGGCTGGTCACCGGTGGACGAGTCCGCCCCGGCCCTGGCCGAGCTGCTGGGACAGGTGCTGTCGGACCGGGGCCGGCTGGCCGAGTCCGGCGGGCGGGCGCGCGAATGGGCACGGATGGTGACCGACCCGGAGGCCTACGCCGAGCAGACCCGCCGGATCCTCCTCGGCCGGGACGCGCCGGCCCCGGCCGAGGAGGCCCGTCCCGGCGTCCTGGCGGGCTGAGCGCTCCTCATGACGACGACACCGGGACGTCGCGGTGACGGCCGTGACGGCCTGGCGGTCGTTCAGTTCCGCGGGACGCTGCCGCCGCGCGTGGGGACGGGCTCACCGCTGCCCGCCGGGCGCGGCGGCCGCGGCGGGCGCGGCACGTTGCTCACCGCTGCCCGCCGGGCGCGGCGGGCGCGACATGTTGCTCATGGTCACGCTCGCCGCGTGCGGCGGCCAGGTCGGCGTCCACCATCATCGCGACCAGGGCGCGGAAGTCGACGGCCGGCCGCCAGCCCAGCAGGTCCCGCGCCCTGGACGCGTCCCCGACGAGCACGTCGACCTCGGCGGGCCGCAGGAAGCGCGGGTCCTGGACGACGTACGGGCCCCAGTCGGCTATGCCGACGTGGCCGAACGCGACGTCGAGCAGGTCGCGCACCGAATGCGTCTTCCCGGTGGCGATGACGTAGTCCTCGGGAGTGTCGCGCTGGAGCATCCGCCACATGGCGTCGACGTAGTCGCCGGCGAACCCCCAGTCCCGCCGCGCGTCGAGGTTGCCCAGCGCGATCTTCTCCTGCGCCCCGAGCGCGATCCGGGCGACCCCTCGGGTGATCTTCCTGGTCACGAACTCGGTGCCCCGGCGCGGGCTCTCGTGGTTGAACAGGATGCCGGACACGGCGTGGGCGCCGTACGACTCGCGGTAGTTGACGGTGATGTAGTGGCCGAAGGTCTTCGCGACCCCGTAGGGGGAGCGCGGGTGGAAGGCGGTGGTCTCCCGCTGCGGGGTCTCGCGCACCTTGCCGAACATCTCCGAGCTCGACGCCTGGTAGAAGCGGACGCGCGACATCTCGTCCGAGGTGGCTATCCGGATCGCCTCGAGCATCCGCAGGACGCCGATGCCGGTCGTCTCCCCGGTCAGCTCCGCCTGCCGCCAGGACAGGCCGACGAAGGAGATCGCGCCCAGGTTGTAGACCTCGTCGGGCTGGGCGGTCTCGACCGCGCCGATCAGGGACGGCAGGTCGGTCAGGTCGCCCTCCAGGAGACGGACCCCGGGCAGTATCTTCTCGACCACGGCGACCTTCGGGTTCGACTGGCCGCGGACCAGGCCGAACACCTCGTAGCCCTTGCTGAGCAGAAGCTCGCCCAGGTACAGCCCGTCCTGGCCGGTGATGCCGGTGATCAGAGCGTGTGGCATGCGGTGACACCCTCTTTCTGTTACTTCAAGTACGCGATATATTGCGCATAGTAGTGAACCCGCATCGTTCCATCGTCACCGCACGTAGGGGAACAGTATGATGTCCACCGAGATCTCCACCGATCTGCGATACCGCAACGCCGGCAACAAGATCCTTCTCGACCTGATCCGCCGGGAGCCCGGCCGGGCGCTCGACTGCGGCTGCGGGGCCGGTGACAACGCGCGGCTGCTGGCCGCACGCGGGTGGAGCGTCACCGGGATCACCAACGACCCGGCCGAACTGGCGGCGGCGGAGCAGGTGTGCGAGACCGTCCACCTGCACGACCTCACCAAGGGGCTGCCCTTCGCCGCGGACGGCTCCTACGACCTGGTGCTGCTCTCCCACGTCCTGGAGCACCTCGCCGACCCCGCCGGGCTGCTGGCGGAGGCCCGGCGGGTCGTCGCCGAGGACGGGCTGGTGGCGGTGGCCCTGCCCAACGTCCTGCACTACAGCCAGCGGGCCAAGTTCGTCCGCGGCCGGTTCGAATACACCCGGACCGGCGTGATGGACGCCACCCACCTGCGGTTCTTCACCTTCGACTCCGCCCTGCGAATGGTCCGTGACAGTGGTCTGGACGTGGTCACGACGCTGCCGGACGGCGGGCTGCCCTGGTGGCGGCTGCGCAACGTGCTGTCGTCGAGCGTGACCGGGCGGCTCGACCGGTGGGCGGCCCGGCGGCGGCCGAACCTGCTGTGCGCGCAGGCGGTGTTCCTGGCCCGGCCGCTGCCGAGCTGGGCGGCGTGAGCCGGCCGGGCGCCCGGCCGCGCGGCGTGGGCCACCTGGCGGCGTGACCCGCGCCGGGCGCCCCGGCTCCGGCCTACCGCCGCCAGTAAGCGCCACAGGCGTCGATCCGGACGAGAGGGGCGTCGATGCCCTGGGCCGCCCGGAAGTCCTCGACCGCGCGGCGGCAGCCCTCGACCGCACCGTAGTCGTCGATGATGCAGAAGCCGCCGTCGGACAGCTTTGGGTAGAGCGTGGTCAGGGCCTCGATCGTGCTGGAGTACATGTCGCCGTCCAGGCGCATGAGCGCGAGCCTGTCGATCGGCGCACCCGGCAGCGTCTCGGAGAACCAGCCGGGCAGGAAGCGCACCTGGTCGTCGAGCAGCCCATACCGGCGGAAGTTGTCCCGGACCTCTGCCAGCGGGACGACGAGCTCGGCCACCGTGTGGTGCCGGTCGCCGGTGTCGGCGGGATAACGGCCGGGATCGGGCTCCGGCAGCCCCGAGAACGAGTCCGCGACCCACACTATGCGGTCCTCGACCCCGTGGGCGGCGAGTATTCCCCGCATCAGGATGCACGAACCGCCCCGCCAGACACCGGTTTCGATCAGATCCCCGGGAACGTTGTCGCGCAGAATCGTCTCGACGCATTCCTGGAGGTTGTCCAGACGTTTGGCGCCTACCATGGTGTGCGCGAGCCGGGGCCAGTCCTGGCCGTTGCGGCGAACCTCGGGGGAGACGATTCTCGCCACCGAGAGATTCCGCCGCTCGAGCAGCCGCTGCAGAATCCGGGCGCTGCGGCGCCCGCGCCAGACCGCGCCGTCCCGTCCGTCCCACAACGAGAAGGAAAGCACCTCCTTCAGCAGATGGACATACCGTTGCGGAAGTTCCTCTCCAACGGTCGGTGACACGTCGAGATCCGTCATCTCTGTCATTCCTTCTTTTCTTCTCCGGGGATACTTCTCTTTTCCGGGGTGCGGATGCCGTCGGGTGGGCGGCTTTTCCGGGATGTGGTTCTCCGGGGGCGCGCGCGGCCGACCGGCCGAGGCGGTGTCAGGACCAGGACACCCAGCGGGCGGGACGGGGCTCGTCGGGCAGGGGCACCGCCTCGGCGGGCATGCGCAGCAGCCCGTCGACAAGACCGTGGAAGGCGAGCAGGCAGGAGGCGTACCCGCGCCTGCGCACGGCGTCCTTCACGGCGGTGCCGGGCACCAGGACCAGCATCGACCACAGCGTCACCAGCGCCGTGCGCAGTGCCCAGCCCCGGGCCCGGACGAACCACAGCCTGTTGCGGACGCTGTAGTAGATGTACCGGCCGGCCGGGATCGTCCCGCCACTGGCGTGCCAGGCCCGCGCCGGGCTGAGCATGACGCGCCAGCCGGCCTCCCGGGCACGGTGGCAGAAGTCGGCATCCTCGAAACCGAGGAAGTAGCGTCCGTCCATCGGCACGTCCCGGTGACATTCGGCCTTGATGAACATGGCTGCGCCGGTGACCCATTCGGCCTCGCACGGCTGGCCGACGGACGGCGTTCGCAGTACCCTCGGCGCGGCGAGGAAACGGGTGAGAACAGCGGCGCCCGACTGCAGCCCCCGAGCGTTGACCAGCGTCGGGCCGACCACACCGACCCGGTCGGTGGCCAGCAGGTCCAGGCACGCCCCGATCGTCGCGTCATCCATCCGGATGTCGTTGTTGAGCAGTAGATAGCAGGACGCCGTCGGATAGACCCGGGTGGCGTGCTGAAAACCGCCGGCGAAACCGAGATTGCGGGACGGGACTATCCAGGAAATCTCCGCGGGAATGCCCGCGGGGCGTTCCGACAGATCGTTGGCCACCACCACCACCCGATGCAGCAGCGCGCTGCGGTCCAGTTCGCAGGCGAGTTCGACGGTGGGCTCGGCCGGCCCCCAGTGCACGATGACCGCGATGTTCCTCATAGCTGATTCCTCATGACTGGTTCCTCATGACCGCTCCGCGGAAGCGGGGCGGTTCGGCGCGGTGTCGCGGCGGTTCGGCGCGGTGCGCCGCAGCACCGCGCCGAACATCAGTGCCGCGGACAGGGTGTAGATGACGATCGACATGGCGGCGATCAGCGCGAGATTTCCGGTGGGCACGGTCACACACAGGCCGACGACGGTCAGCGCAGCCGCCAGCGCCTGCGTCCCGTACACGCTGCGCTGACCGGACAGGCTCAGCAGCGCGTGGATCAGCAGGTAGTCCGCGGACAGCGGGATCGCCGCGAGGACGAGCGCCCGGGTCGGCGCCACCGCGGGTAGGAACTCCCGACCATAACAGAGGGTAATCAATTCGGGGGCGAGGAGCATGACCGGCAGGGCCACCCCGGCCGCGACGCCGAGCGCCCACCTCACCCCGCGTCGGATCAGCAGGCGCTGCTGGTTCAGGCCGTGGGCGTGCCGCAGCCGGCTGAAGGCGAGCATCCCGACCGCCTGGCCGAGCGCGGTACAGGTCAGGCTGGCGGTGGCCGCGACACCGTAGAACGCGACGTCGGAAGTGGGCCGGGCGGCAGCGACCACCACCGAGTCGAGCCGGTAGATCACCTGCGCCCCGATGGCCGTGGGCAACGCCGCGACAGCGCCCCGCACGAGCGCCCGGGACGGCAGGAAGCGGGCTGGCCGGCGTGGCGTGCCCGGCTCGCCGAGGGTCCGCGCCAGCATCACCACCGCCGGGACGGCGACGCCCACCCCCGAGCACAACAGCCAGACACCGACCTCGCGGGTGCCCGCGCGCCACGCCACGACCAGCAGGAACAGGCCCGCCAGCGAGGGCAGCAGCCGTACGAGCTGGAACTCGCCGGTCATCCGTGACCGGCGCTGGGCCATCCCGGAGGCCAGCGACGCGGCTACCGCCCCGGCGGTGGCCGCCGCCGCCCCGATGACCCCGTACCCGTCCAGCCAGGGCTGGGCCCCGACGCCCGCGAGCGTCCCGAACAGCGCGGCCGCCACCAGCGCGACGACGGCGACCTGCGCCAGCAGCGGGCCGGCGAGGTCGCGGTCGCTGCCACGGCCGGTCACCACCGCCTGTGTCACGCCGAGGGTCAGCACGACCGCCGCCACCCCCGACATCGTCTGGGTGGCCACGAACGCGCCCCGGGCGGTCGGCCCGAGAACACGCGCGGTCACGATCCCCGAGGCCAGCCCGATCAGGATCGCGGCGGCGTTGCCCGCGGCGACCGCGATCCCCGACGGCATGCCCGGGCGCGCGAGCGTGGCCAGCCGCCGGGGCCGCCGGTGCCGGGCCGTGGACGGCCTGCCGAGGGCCGTGACGGGAGGGCCTGCGGTGGGGCCCACGGCGGGGCTGGCGACGGTGCTCATGACGGGGTCTGCGGTGGGGCTCGCAGCGGGGCCCACGGCGGGGCTGGCGACGGTGCTCATGACGGGGCCGTCGGCCCGGGCGTCCTGCGTCGTCACGGCACGGCGTTCGGGGTAGCCGTGCCGTCCGTGCCGTTCGGGGTGTTCGGGGTGTTCGTGCCGCTCGGGGTGCCGGGTGCGGTGTGGTCCGGCGGCCGGGCGCCGCCGCGGGTCACCGCCGGTCCCGCGGGTATGGCCGGTCCCGCCGGTCCCGCCGGCTCTGCCGGTCCCGCCGGCTCTGCCGGTCCCGCCGGCTCTGCCGGTCCCGCCTGCCCAGCCTGCCCAGCCGACACGGTTGCCGTTGCGTCCGCTGCTGCCGCCGCGGCGGCGGCGAGGACGTGCGCCGAGGTGACCAGGCCGCCGTCCGCCTGCCCGGCCGTGCCGGCGGCGGCATCGCGCAGGCGGCGGTGGAACTCGCGTACGGCCGCCTCATGCCCCTTGTCCTGGCGTCCCTGCCAGACGGTACGGCCACCGACGGTAAGCGACCGGAAGTCGTCGAGGACGAGGTGCGTGCCGCTGGCCAGCGCCTCCAGGCGCTCCTTGCCGATACCCGCCGGGCGCGCGGAGGAGTAGACGATCACCGAGGCCGACTGGTCGGCGTGCCCGAGCACGACCGTCACGTCGTCGGCGAGCAGTGCGCCCCCGCGTCCGGCCGGATGTGCCCGCACCGACACGATCTCCGACGGGTTCAGGAACGCGCAGGTGTCGACGAAGTGGCAGACCTCCCCGAGCAGCCGCCCGCCCTGGCGGCGGTCGGCGTACCAGTGCCCGTCCGCGACCTTCCCGGCCGCTACCCGGTAGATCAGGGTGAGCGGGGACGTCCGGGCGTCGAGGTGTTCCCGGGCGAGCCGGGCCGCGGGTGACCAGCGCCGGTTGAAGCCGGTGAACAGGACGCCGTCGGAGCGGCTGGCGGCGTCCGCCACCGCCCGCAGCTCGTCGAAGGACAGCGCGAGCGGCTTCTCGCACCAGACGTGCCGGCCGGCCTCCAGCGCCTGTACGACCAGGTCGGCGTGGGCGTCGTGCGGGGTCGCGATGACCACCACGTCGACGTCGGGATCGTCGATGACGGCGTCCGGGCCGCCGGCGATCCTCGTGAAGCCGGCGCGCTCCCCGAAGCGTCGGGCACGCAGGCCACCGGCTGAGCCGACCGTGACGAAGCGGTCGAAGCCCGCGGCCCGGAAGGCGGGCAGCAGCACGGTGGCGGAGAAGGCGCCGGCGCCGATCCAGCCGATGCCGTAGCCCCGCCCGGCGGCCCGAGCGCTGTCGCTGTGTGTGCTGTCGCTGTGTGTGCTGCCGTCGGGTGTGCTGTCGTGTGTGCTGCCGTCGGGTGTGCCACTGCCTGCGCGGGCGGCGCGGGCGGCGCGGCGTGCCCCGGCCGGCCCGGGGAGGGTGGGCAGCCCGCCGGCGGCCCGGGAGAGCCCGGCCGCCAGGGAGGAGCCGGGCAGCCGCAGCGGCAGGGACAACCGGGAGGCCCCGGCCGGCCCGGGCTGCCCGGACAGCGCGGGCAGCCCGGCCAGCCCCGGCCGTCCGGGCTGCCCGGACAGCGCGGGCAGCCCGGCCAGCCCCGGCCGTCCGGGCTGCCCGCGCCGGGGCGGCAGGACGATGCTCGCCGGCAGCGTCCGGGAGACGTCGTAGTCGAAGCGGATCGCCAGGTACGGTTCGCTCCGGCTCTCGACCAGGGCGTAGGCGTCGGCGGCGTCGTCGATGGCGAAACTGTGCGTCACCAGATCGGCGACCTTCAGCCGGCCGGTGGCCAGCAGGTCGACGACGGCCTCCAGGTTGCGGCCCTCCGTCCAGCGGACCTGGCCGGCCGGGTAGTCCACCCCCCAGTCCTCGTACGCCCGCTCGTAGCGGCCGGGGCCGTACGAGCGGGCGAACCGCACCGACAGCTCCCGGTCGTAGAAGGGCGTGCGGTCGAGCTCGAGCCCGACGTCCCCGACGATGACCACGGTCGCGCGGTCCCGGCACAGCGCCGGCACCCGGCCGATGAGATCCGAGCTCCGGGTGGCGGCGCAGACCAGCACGGCGTCCGCGCCCCGCCCACGGGCCCAGCGCGCCACCGCGGCCGTGGTGGCCTCGCCCTGTTCACGCAGGGTGAGGACGCCGGCCCGGCCGGCCGCGGCCAGCGGCAGGTCGGCGACGTCGATGCCGGCCACGTCGCATCCGCTGGCCAGCGCGATCCGGGCGGCGAGCTGGCCGACCAGGCCAAGCCCGACGACCACCACCTTCGCGCCCGGCCCGACGTCGGCCAGGCGCAGCCCGTGCAGGGCGATGGAGGCCACCGTCGCGAACGCCGCGTCCGCGGCCGGCACCCCGGCGGGCACCGGCACGCACAGCAGACCGGGCACCGCCTGCACTTCGGCGTGGTTCGCCCAGCCGGCCCCGCCGGTGGCGACGAGCTGTCCGGGCGCGATACCGGTCCCGTCGACCATCTCGCCGACGTCCAGCACGGTCCCGGCGGCGCTGTAGCCGAGCGGGATGTCCCCGCCGAGGCGGGCCCGTACCGCGCGGGCGGCCGGGCCGATCCCGTCGGCCCGGGCCCGTTGGACCACCTGGCGGACCAGGTCGGGACGGGCCCGGGCCTTGGCCAGCAGCCCCGACTGGGCGAGCGCGGTGACCGCCCGTTCCGTCCCGGGGGAGACGATGCTCGCCGCGGTACGGACCAGCACCTCGGTCGGTCCGATCCGCGGTGCGGGGACGTCGAGAACCTCGACCGCGCCTCCGCTGACCGCCTGCACCACCTGTTTCACGTCCGCTGCACCCCCTTGGCTCCGGCCCGGCCCGGCATCGCCGCCCGGCCTGGCACTTCCGGCCGGCCCGGCGCCCCTGACCGGCCCGGTGCTTCTTCTGGTTGGCCTGGCTGGCCTGTTGGGTCTGTTGGGTCTGGTTGGTCCGGCGCGTCCGGTCGGTCCGCCGCCGTCGGTCGAGCTGGTGGTCGAGCTGGTGGCCGCGGCCGGACGCCGGCCAGCTGGCCGGTCTCGATGTCCGTGTGGATCTCGATAGGCAGCTCGTGGTCGACGACGTAGGCGGCGGTGAGCGCCGGCACGGTGTCCTGCCAGCCGAGCGCGCGGTGCGTCGGGCGCAGCTCCCAGCGGCCCGTCCCGGCGGCGGCCGGGCCGCCACGCACGCGCAGGACGATCTCCCCGCTGCCGCTGCCGCTGCCGCTGCCGCTG
>NZ_CEVIVC010000007.1:21013-23982 GCF_982290645.1 Protofrankia sp. CiP1_Cm_nod4 | reverse complement strand
CCGCTGCCGCTGCCGCTGCCGCTGATCCGGACCGTGTCGGGGCCGTCCAGGGCTGCGGTCGCGGTGTGGGTGAGCGGGAAGAGGATCTCGACGCGATGGCCCCCGCGCCCGGTCTCCCGTCCGTCCGCCCGCCCGGTGCGCGTCACCCGGTCGGTGAGCGTCACCCGCTCCGGCCGGACGGTGAAGGTGCGCTCGTGCGCCGGGCGTCCGGGCAGGTGCCGGTAGCCGTCGTGGGACGCGGTGAGGACCGCCGTGTCGCCGTCCAGCGCCAGCCGGACGATCGTCGGGCGGGCGCGGCGGCCGGCGCGGAAGGCGCCCCAGACCTCGGTCGAGTCGGCTCCGTCGACGACCAGGCTCGCGTGCGCCGCGCTCGAGCGTTCGTGGTCGCGGACGGCTCCCGGGTCGTAGGTCGAGGTCGCGGTGTCGACGATCAGGGGGACGCCGTCGTACCAGAGCAGGAACGCGAGGGTGTCGGCGTGGGCGTGCGCGGGCAGCGTGTCCGGGCAGGCCGGCCCGACATCGGCGACGAGGTGGAAGCCGCCCGCCCACAGCACGGCGAGACCGCTGTCGGCGAGCAGCCGTGACCCGGTCCAGGCACCGGCGGACGAGATGCCGTCAGGCGGGAGGACGCCAGGAGGTGGGAGGGCGTCGGGCCAGGCGTCACCGCTGTCGCGGGCCGTCCGCTGCCGGCCAGGTCCCGGTCCCGCCGTTCCCGGTCCCGCCGTTCCCGGCCCCGCTGGTTCTCCTGCTTTGCTTGGTCCTGTCAGTCCTGCTGGTCCTGGTCCCGCGGTTCTCGGTCCGGTGGTCTCCGGGTTCGCGCAGCCTGGTCCGGCGGGTCCGCCGCTGACGGGCTCGTGGCCGCCGGGCAGGTCGCCGGACAGCAGGTGCTCCACCGCGTCGGCGGGGACCGGGTAGCCGTCGTTCAGCAGCGGCACCGTCCCGTCCGGGCCGATTATCTTACGTAGCCAGTCGCGCATCCGGGTGATCGCGGCCGGCAGGTCGTCCGGCACCGCCGCGCCGCTCGCCGCGAGCAGGCCGACCACGTCGTCGAGGTCGGCGAGCACCTGGCAGTGGTAGGCGGGCGCCCGCTCGTAGTGACCACCGTCGGCCAGCACCTGCCGGCGGGCCTCGCCGCGCAGCCTCTCGACCCACCGCCGGCGGCCCGCGGTGTCGCCGGCGGCCACCGCCAGCCCGATCAGGGCCTTGAGGTTCTTGACCAGATGGTTGCCGCCGACGTCGGTCTCCAGGTGCGGCCGCAGGAAGGCCGCGTGCCGGCCGAGGTCGGCGCGCACGGCCGCCTCGGCCGCGCCGCCCCGCGCGAGCGGCTCGAACAGCCCGCACAGCGTCCACGCGCGCAGGGACGCGACATAGGGCGCCCACGCGGTGCCGGCGCCCGGCGGCACTGGCCCGCGGCCACGACCGCGGCCGCGGCGCGTAACGGCCTGGCCGCCGTCGAGCGCCGCGGCGCCCCGGCTGCTGTCGATCATCGTGGCGGCCCGCCAGGACGTGTACAGCCGGGCGAAGGCAGCCCGGGCCTCGTCGCGGTCACCGTGCGCTGTCAGCGTCCAGGCCCAGTCCCAGTAGTGCAGGTGGTAGCGCCACAGCAGCGGCGCGCCGGCCTGCGCCCAGTCGAGTTCGGCCGGGCCGCCGCCCGGGGCGCGCAGCCGGCGGGGGTGGCCGAGCAGGGTCAGCGTCCCGTCGAGCAGTTCGGCCACGTCCGGCCAGGACGCGGCGCAGCGGCCGTCGAACGGTACGAAGGCGGACGGCCAGCAGCCGATCTCCGGGGCGGCCAGCCGCAGCAGCCGGTCGGTCGTCCCGGGGAAACGCCGGGTGAAGGCCCGCTGGCCGCGCAGGCGCACCCGGGCGGTGACCTGTTGTGGCCGCAGGTGCCGCACGGTCCGCGCGTACCGTGCGGCCGGCGCCGGCCAGCCGGCGGCGCGGGCCACAGCCGCGATCCCGTGGCCCGCCGGCGGGCATGGGCCGGTCACGTCAAGCGGCTCCGCCATGTCAGCGGCGCCCCTCGGCCAGCAGCGCCGCCTCGTCCCGGATGCCCCGCGCGAACGGCCGTGGCGCGAAGCCGAGGTCGGCGGCCGCGTCGGTGATCGGGAACGCCTTGTCCTCGGCGAGCCGGGCGATCTGCTCGGCGCGCAGCCGCGGGCGGGCCGCCAGCCGTTCGTACCCGCGGGCCGCGGCGAGCGTGGCGCGCAGCGGGAACGGGACGGTGACGGCCCGGCGCCCGACCGCGTCGGCGGCCTCCGCCACGATCGTCCGGAAGGTCAGTGCCTCCGGCCCGGCGAGGTTGTAGGCGCGGCCGGCGCAGGCGTCCGACCGGACCGCCGCCAGCACGGCGGCGGCGAGATCGTCGACGTGGACGGGCTGCTGCAGGCGCCTGCCGCCACCGGGCAGGGGCAGCAGCGGGCAGCGGCGCAGCGCGGCCAGCAGCCGCGCCATGTTCCGGTCGTCCGGGCCTCCGTAGATCATGGTGGGGCGCAGGATCGTCCAGTCGAGGCCACTGCTGGTGATCGTTTTCTCGGCGTCCGTCCGGATCCGCTTTGTCGCGGCCGGGAGCGTTGTGAAGATCGCGGCCGTGGAGATGAAGAGCGCCCGATGCGGCCCGGACGCCTCGGCCGCCGAGACGATCACGTCCGCGTGCCCGAAGCCGAGGGAGGCGATGTTGACCAGGACGTCGCCCTTGGCGGCCTGGAACGCGGCGTCCACCGAGGCGGGGTCGTCGAGATCGCCCGCGACGGCCTGCGCGCCCGCGCGTTCCAGGGCCTGGGCGGCCGCCGCGCCGCGGGCGAGCCCGATGACGTGGTGGCCGTCCCGGAGCGCGCCCGCGACCACCCGGCGTCCGAGGAATCCCGTTCCGCCGGTCACCAGCAGCCTCATGCGCGTCCTCGCCGCCCGGTGACGTCGGTCGTGACGTCGGCCGTGCTGTCGGCCGTGCTGTCGGCCGTGCTGTCGGCCGT
>NZ_CEVIVC010000007.1:12228-20452 GCF_982290645.1 Protofrankia sp. CiP1_Cm_nod4 | reverse complement strand
CCCGAAGGCCTCGGATGCGCCGGGCGCGCCGGAGCCCTCCGCCGTACCCGCCGTCCTGCCCGTCCCTGCTGCCCCGCCCGCCGGCGGGGGCGGCAGAGGTGCCGGACGGAGCGGCTCGGCCACGGGCTGGGACGGCTTGTCCGCTGGCCGGCGCGGCTCGGCAGCCGGTCGGGGCGGTGGCACCGGTGGCCAGTGCAGTTCGGTGGTGTCCTCCGAGGGCTGTGGGCGCTGTCGCGGAACGGTGACGGCACGGCCCGTCACCTCCTCGAGGAGGTGACGGTAGCGGCGGGCGAGCACCCGCCGGTCGAAACGCGCCACCACACAGGCCCGGCCCTGTGCGCCCATGGCGGCGCGCCGGGCCGGGTCCGCGGCCAGGAGGCGGATCGCCCGGGCCAGTTCCGACGGGTTCTCGGGCGGGACGACGACCCCGCCCGCCTCGGAGAGGATCCGGGCGGCCTCACCGGCGAGCGCGCCGATGACCGGCCGGCCGGCGGCGAGCAGCTCGAACATCTTCGACGGGATGAAGGTGGCGAACAGCGGCACGTCCCGCAGCGGGACCAGGCAGATGTCGGCCGCGGCGACGATGGCCGGCACCTCGTCGCGGTCGACCGCGGGCAGCATGGTGACGTTGGTGAGCCCGAGCTCGGCGACCCGGTCGGCGACCCGCCCGCGGTCGGCTCCCTCGCCGACGAGGGCGACGTGCACCGGATCCCGGGCAAGCTCGGCCGCGGCGTCCACCACCGAGACCAGCCCCTGGGAGATGCCATGGGCGCCGATGTAGAGGACGAGGGTGTCGCCGGGGGCCGCGCCGAGCCGGGCACGCAGCGTCCTGGACGCCGGCTCCGCCGAGGAGGGCCCGGCCGAGGAGGGCCCGGCCGGCCGGCCCGGCGGCCGTGTCCGGGCCACCGGCTCCGCTGCCACCGGCGGTTCCGCCGCGGCTGGCGGGGCCGGCGGCTCCACCAGCGCCGGCGGGGCCGGCGGGGCCGGTGCTGGTGGAGCCGCCGGGGGGGCTGGGCTGAACCGGCTCAGGTCGGCGCCGTTGTGGATCGTGTGGACCTTGCCGGCGGGGATGCCGCGCCCGACGATGTCGTCCCGGAAGCCGTCGGTCACGGTGACGACGGCGTCGGCGGCCCGGTAGGCGGCCATCTCCAGCCGTTCGAGCGCGGCTATGACCCGACGGTCGCGCAGTACGCCGAGCTGCACGAAGATCGCCGGCCACAGGTCGCGGACCTCGACCACCAGGCGCGCGCGCCGCAGCCGGGCCAGCAGCCACGCCGAGCCGAGTGGGAAGAAGGTCGGGGACGAGACGACCACCACGTCGGCCGCTCCCGCCGCCCGCCCGCCGAGCAGCACGCTGGTCACGGTGAACGACAGGTGCGACAGGGTCCGGCGGACGATCCCCTCGTTCGGGGTGGCGTACAGCCAGGTCCGTATCACCCGGTAGCCGTCGCGTCGCTCGATCCGCTGCCACGCGCCGCGGTACTCCGGCGGCACGACGCCGGTGGGGTGGTTGGGCATCCCGGTCAGGACCGTGACGTCGAGGCCGTCCGCCGCCCAGGCCCGGGCTGTCTCGGCGAGACGTGCCTGCGGGGCGCCCACCTCGGGCGGGAAGTAGTGGGTGATCAGGAGCACCCGCAGCGGCCGCCGGCCGGCCGTCCCGGCCGCTCCCGGCGGTTCCGCTGGTCCCGCTGCTCCTGCCGGTCCTGCCGGTCCCGCCGGTCCCGCCGGTCCTGCTGATCCGGTCACCGCAGCCACCTCGGCGCTGCGCACGCGATGCGGGCGAAGTTCACGGTTGGCTCCCGGGTGCGAGTGAGTACGAGATAGCGGGGAAAACGTGCAGTCAGCGTGACAGAGCTTATCGTAGTCGAACGGATACGATCCGTATGTACACGTCCGGTGTGGCGCCGATATGGTCACCTGAAGTAATCACATCTGGTGGTCTGCTGGATCCCGTAGGCAGCAGCTCCGGATCCCGTAGGCAGTGGCTCCCGTGGGTAAAGGGACCTGCGGGCAACGGCGCCGGCCAGCGTTGGATGCGGTGGTCACAGCCGGGCCAGTGGTCGGGCCGGCGGTAGGGCCACCAGCCGGGCTGGCGGCCGGTCTGACGCTTCGAGCAGGGAGTCCCCTCGTGCATGTCCTCTTCGTCGCCGGTGCCCGGCCCAACTTCATGAAGGTCGCGCCGGTCCTGGCCGCGGCCGTGGCGCGTGGCGCCGTCACCACGCTCGTGCACACCGGCCAGCACTACGACGCCGCGATGAGCGGGGTGTTCTTCGACGAGCTCGGCCTGCGGGCCCCCGACCACTTCCTCGCCGCCGGCTCGGGCAGCCACGCCGGCCAGACCGCCGGGGTCATGACGGCCTTCGAGCCGCTGCTCGCCGCCGTCCGCCCGGACGTCGTCGTGGTGGTCGGCGACGTCAACTCCACGCTCGCCTGCGCGCTGGTCACGGCCAAGTCCGGCATCCCGCTGGCGCACGTCGAGGCCGGGCTGCGCAGCCGGGACTGGTCCATGCCCGAGGAGGTCAACCGGGTGGTGGCCGACCGGGTCTCCGACCTGCTGTTCGCCACCTCGCCGGACGCCGCCGGCAACCTCCGCCAGGAGGGCTACCGGCCCGACCAGGTGCATCTCGTCGGCAACGTCATGGTCGACACCCTGTTGGCGAACATCGAGCGCGCGCGGGCCCGGCCGGTCCTGTCCCGGCTCGGGCTGCGCGCCGGCGGGTACGGGCTGGTGACCCTGCACCGCCCGTCCAACGTCGACGACCCGGACGTCCTGTCGGGGCTGCTCGAGGCGCTCGGGAAAGTCGCCGAGCGGTGCCCCCTGGTGTTCCCCCTGCACCCCCGGACCAGGGCTCGGGTCGAGGGGCGGCTGCCGGCGGGGGTGGCCACGCTCCCGCCCGCCGGTTATCTCGACTTCCTCGCCCTGCAGGCCGGCGCCCGGGTCGTCCTGACGGACTCGGGCGGGGTCCAGGAGGAGACGACGGTCCTGGGCGTCCCATGCCTGACATTGCGTGACAATACAGAACGTGAAGTTACTGTTACCGAAGGTACCAATCAGGTCATCGGTACCGATCCCGAACGGATCGTGGCGGTGGCGGCCGAGGTGCTCGCCTACCCGCCGCGGCCACGGCGGCCCGCGCTGTGGGACGGCCGCGCCGGCGAGCGGATCGCCGAGATCCTGCTCGCGGGCGACTACGGCGGCCGCGGCCGCCGGCCGACCGACATCGCCGCTCGGGCCGTCGCTCCCGCGGGCGTTGCTCCCGCGGCCGTCGCTCCCGCGGGAGCGGCCCCGCGCGGCGCCACCGCCCAGGGTGGGTGAACGTACCGCGTACCGCGTACCGCGTATCACGCGGACCACGCTGTGACCTCTCCGGCAGACCACACCGTGGGCGCCGCTGGCCGACCGGGTCCGACGGCCGTTGAAATAGCTGTGAAATGCCTGGTGGGAGGCTGAATAGCCCCGTTCCGGAAACGGCAGTTCGTCCATACCGGGCGAGTCCGACGCGTTACTCTCGGACCGCCTGCCAAGAGCGCCCAAGTCCGGATTTCAGGGGAATCGATGCCTGTAGACATCAGTGGCCGTGCCAACCAGAATCCCGCCAGCGGACCATCGGCCCGATGGTGACGTTGCCCGTGCCCGAGCGGTGGATCCGCCGCCGGGCCCCGGACGGACGTGCCACGCCGGACCGGCTGTCCCGCCGGCCGGTCCGCCCGGTCGCGGATCCGGTCGGCCGCCTGCCCGGCCGTGTCACCGGCCCGGCGTGGCGGCAGCGGCCGTTCGTGCACGCCGCGCTGGCGCGTCCGGTCCGGCCGCGGGTCGTCGTGACGGTTCTGGCCGGCTGGACGGTGGCCTCGACATCGTTGACGTGTTGGACGGTTCTGCGCACAGGGGCCGGTTTGTGGCTGATAATCTCGGTATGTCCGCTGATACTGATCGTGATTGTGGCGGCCATGCTGTTGTTGCGCCGCTCGCGCGGGAATCGTGCCGGCGGGTTCGCGGGCACCGACGAACTGACCGGGCTCGCCAATCGACACGGGTTTCTCGGCCAGGCCGCGCGGTTGTTCGGGGATCATTCCGACGGCTGCCCGGTGCGCTGCCGGGACCCGGACCAGGGCCAGGGCCAGGACGTGGGGCCGGACCGGGGGCCGGAGGAGGCGGGGCGGCCCGCCCCCGCTTCCGGCGCGTTACTGCTGATCAACATTGACCGTTTCCGAGAGGTCAACAGCAGCCTCGGCCACGAACAGGGCGACCGGCTGCTGATCGAGGTGGGCCGGCGGGTCCGCCGGCTGGGACGCGCCGGCAACCTGGTGGCAAGGATCGGCGGGGACGAGTTCGCCCTGCTGCTGCGCGACGTGGGCGCCGAGCGGGCCCAGGCCGCGGCGGCCGGTGTCCGCGACGTCCTGCGGGAGCCGTGCACGCTCGCCGGCACGCCGGTACCGGTCGAGGCGAGCATCGGCATCGCGATCGCTCCCGATCACGGCCGGGACGTGCCCGAGCTCCTGCGCAACGCCACCTCCGCCCTGGGCGAGGCGAAGAAGTCGTCCGCGGGCCACCGGGTGTACGACCCGAGCTGCGCCCGGCCCGGTCCGGCCCGGCTGCGGCTGCGCGCCGAGCTGCGCACCGCCCTGCGCAACGGGGAGATCGAGCCGTACTACCAGCCCAAGGCCGACCTGCGCACCGGCCGTATCACCGGGATGGAGACGCTGGTGCGCTGGCGGCATCCCGTCGACGGGATCCGCACGCCCGACACCTTCCTCCCCGACATCCAGGCCGCCGGCCTGATGCCCGCCCTGACCAGGCAGATCCTCACCAGGGCGCTCGCGGACTGCGCACGCTGGCACGCCGCCGGCGCTCGGCTGTCGGTGTCGGTGAACGTGCCCGCGCCCGTGATCGTCGACCCCGGTTTCGTCCCCGGTGTGCACGAAGCCCTTGGCGCGGCGGGCGTCTCCCCGTCCGCGCTCTGCGTGGAGATCACCGAGGATTCCCTGATGACGCAGCGGGAGCGTGCGCAGCACACCCTCGTCCGGCTGCGCGCGCTCGGGGTGCGGGTCAGCCTCGACGACTACGGCAGTGGCTACTGCTCCCTGGCCTACCTGCGGGATCTGCCCGCGGACGAGCTCAAGCTCGACCGGGCCTTCCTGCGGGACGTCGAGCGCAGCCCCGCGGCCGGGGAGATCGTCCGGTCGACACTCGCGCTGGCGCACACCCTGCGCCTGCGGATGGTCGCCGAAGGCGTCGAGACGGCCAGGTCATGGGCGCTGCTGGCGGCCTGGGGATGCGACGAGGCGCAGGGCTACTTCATCTCGCCGCCCATGGCCGGCGAGCAGGTTCTCCCCTGGCTGCGGCAGTGGACCCAGCAGACCCGCCCACCCCAGCAGGCCCATCCGTCCCGGCCGGCGCCGGTATCGCCGTCCGCGCCACCATCATCGGTGCCGCTGGTGCCAGCGTCGCCGGTGGAGCCGGTGCCCTCGCAACCGCCGCTGTCGCGAGGGCTGCCGCCGTCGCAACCGCTGTCGTTGCCGCAGACACAACCATTACCGATGCCGTCGTCCAGAACACCAGTTATGTAACCACAAGTAACTATGCGGACGACGGTACCCGTGGGCGGGCGCCGGTCGCTAGGGAAGATCGCTGCCTGTTTGTCGTCGGGTAACGTTCACCGGCCGAAAAAGCGGCCTCAACGACCAGCAGGGCCGGATCAGGCTGGGTCCGGATCTGGCCTGATCCGAGCCACGCTCGGTGTGGACGGTTGCGGACGCCGTCTGCCGCGCTGTCCGCATCATCGGGCGATGCCGCTCGCGGCGCGGGCCAGCAGCTCCAGCGGCTGGGCCAGCGCCTCGCCGATCTGGTCGGCGCACACCCGGAACGTCTCGACCGGCGATCCGATCGGGTCGGGGATGTCGTCGTCAGCGGGAGCCGCGGGGCGGCGGAGGCCGCGGCGGGCCAACGCGCGGGAGATGAGGGCCTGGCCACACATCCGGATCGTCTCCGAGGCCGGGGGCAGTGGTCCACGGCCCACGGCAGCGGCTGGCGTGCCGTCGCTGGCCGAGTCGTGTGAGCGGACCGGCCCCCGGCCGGGGGGAGCGGCGGCCGCACGGGCCCCGCCCAGGTAGCGAGCCCCGCCCAGGCAGGCGGCGGTGTCCGGGCTGATGTCGGCGGGCGTGAGCCCGGCGGTCACCCGGGCGAACTCCCGCAGGGTGAAGGCACGGCTGACGGTCTTCGGCGCGGTCGTCACGGCGGCCGCGCGATGCCCGCGCTCCGCGCACAGCACCAGATCGGCGCTGTCGAGCAGCCCGGCGTGCAGGCGGCGGGTGGTGAAAGCACGCGGGTCGAGACCACGTCCGGCCAGGACGGACGCGGCGTGCGGGTGGATGGGCGTGCCGTCACGTGCGCTGGTACCGGCGCTGGTGACGGTCACCCCGGGTGCGGCGGCGGTACCCAGCGCCTCCTGTAACAGCGCGGCGGCGAGGTACTGGGCCATCGGCGATCGGCACAGGTTCCCCGTGCACACGATCAGGATGTGCCATGGCGCCGCGGGGCCGGCGGGCCCACCCGTGCCAGGCGTGCCGGGTGTGCCGGGCGTGTGGGCGGCTGTCATCGCGGCGCGGGGATTCTTGTGATCATTGTGGCTGTTGCCGTCCGGGGCTGTCACACCGCGGGGGTGGTGTTGTGCAGGGCTTCGCCGTGTCCGCTCATCTTCGGGTTCGTGGCCCGGTGCCGGCCGGGCGCGGCGGCACCGGGCCGGGGCTGTCGCCGCCTGCCGTCGAGGTAGCGGGGAAGCAGCAGATACATCCGGACGAGCAGGACGGCGGCGATGCCGGCGGCCACCCGCGCCGCCACGTCGGCACTGTAGATCACGATGCCGAGGCCGGCGGTCGCCGCGGTGACCGAGGAGACCACGAGCGTCGCGCGGGTGTGCGACCAGCCCGCGACGGTGAGCAACTGGTACACGTGGCCGCGGTGCGGCGCGTACCAGAGCTGGCCGGAGCGCACCCGCCGCAGCAGCGTGCAGGAGGTGTCCGCGAGGTAGACCAGCAGCGGGGCGACGACGGCGTCGGGCCGCACACCGTGCGCGACGGCCAGCAGCGCCAGCACGGCGATCAGCGCGCCGAGGGCGTAGCTGCCCACGTCACCGAGAAAGATCCTTGCCCGCGGGAAGTTGTAGGGGCCGAAGCCGAGCGCGGCCCCGGCCGCCATGGCTCCGCCGTAAGTGAGGAAGTCCAGGCCGCTGCGGTGCCCGATGACAGCGAAGGCCACGCCGGTCAGCAGGGTCTGGGCCGACGAGATGCCGTTGATCCCGTCCATGAAGTTGAAGGCGTTGGTGAAGCCGGCGATCCACACCAGCGCCGCGCAGGCGGCCAGCGGGATGATGGCGACCGGCAGGTCGGGCGGTGCCACGGCGACCCAGGCGATGATCGTCAGTGCTGCCGCGACCATCTGCAGGCCGAGCCGGCGGAGCGCGGCCACGCCGTGGGTGTCCTCGGCGAGGCCGAGCAGGCCGAACAGCGATGCGGCCACCACCACGGTGAACAGCTCGGCGGGGGCGTCCACGGCCGGGTCGACGATGGGTACCAGCATGCCGGCGAACAGGCCGAGAGCGATGGCCACCCCGCCGCCCCGGCAGGTGGGCACCAGGTGTGACGATCGTTCGGTCACGGTGTCCATGACGGCCAGATGTCGCATGCCCGCGATCACGGCCGGCGTCGTGACCGCGGTGATCAGAAGTGCGATGACTGCCGAAAGCACCACGTCGTCCACCGCCTTGGGATGGTCCGGGAGGGTTCTTCGCCGCCGCCGGCACGGAGCGGTCATGGCCGTGCCGCTGGTGGCCGGTGGGATCCGGCTCCGGTCGAAGATCGAAAGATGGCTACATTAAGTAGTAGAGACACTACTACTAGTGTGGATAGGCGTTCGTCGTGTCGCGTCCGACATCGCCGCCGGTGTCGTGTCGTGTCGTGTCGCCGCTGGTGTCGTGTCGCCGTCCACGGGGTTCGGGCCGGATGCCCGCCGGGCGTCACCTGGTGTCGATCTTCGGCTTGTGGTGCGACACGGGCCATGCTTCCGCTTTGGCGGCGGTTCGGTATGTCACGCTATGCTTATGACTAATTACGGAAAGCTCGTCGTGGTAGGTCAGGGCTACGTGGGTCTGCCCCTGGCGATGCGGGCCGTCGAGGCCGGCTGGTCCGTGGTCGGGATCGAGGTGGACGAGGGGCGGGTCAAACGGCT
>NZ_CEVIVC010000007.1:7256-11614 GCF_982290645.1 Protofrankia sp. CiP1_Cm_nod4 | reverse complement strand
TCGACGAGCGGTCCCTGCGGGCCGTGCGGGCGTTCTACGACTCGATCGTCGAGACGACCGTGCCGGTGGCCTCGGTCCGCACCGCCGAGCTGACCAAGCTGCTGGAGAACACCTTCCGCCACGTCAACATCGCCCTGGTGAACGAGCTGGCGATGTTCGCCCACGAGCTCGGGGTCGACGTGTGGGAGGCGATCGAGGCGGCGTCCACCAAGCCGTTCGGCTTCCTGCGCTTCACCCCCGGCCCCGGGGTCGGCGGGCACTGCCTGCCCATCGACCCCTCCTACCTGTCGTGGCGGGTACGGCGCAGCCTCGGGCGCAGCTTCCGTTTCGTCGAGCTCGCCAACGACGTCAACGACCACATGCCCGACCATGTCGTGCGCCGGGTCCTGGAGATGCTCAACCGCCGGCGCAGCGCGGTCAACGGCAGCCGCATCCTGCTGCTCGGGCTGGCCTACAAGAAGAACACCGGTGACGCCCGGGAGTCCTCGGCGGTGCGGGTCGCCACGCTGCTCGCCGGGCTCGGCGCGCACGTGCGGGCCGCGGACCCGCACGTCGACGCCTCCTGCCTGCCGTCGGGTGTCGCCCTGGTCGAGGCGGACGCCGAGGAGGTCGCCGCCGCCGACCTCGTGGTCGTCCTGGTCGACCACGACGCGTTCTCCCGGGAGTTGGTGGCCCGCCGCGCCCGCGCCGTCCTCGACACCCGCTGCTGGCTGCCCACCCAGCGCTCCGGCCACCACGACGCCGCGCCACCCGCCACCGCCGAGATCGAACTCCTCTGACCCAACCCGACGACGGCCAGCCCGCCAACGGACAGCCACCAAATCCGGGTGGTGTCCGGCAGCCCTCCGGACACCACCCGGCCACCGATCCACCTGACTGGAGCCTTGCAAACACAATCAAATAATATGATTATTATGCTTTTAGCGGAGCGGTCAACGATGGTTTGTGGGAGTGCGCTTCTATCGCTTGTATATATCGTGTGTCCCGATCCGTAGCCAGATTACGTGAGCATGCCCAGGCCGCACAGGTAGCCCATAGCGCCACAGGGCGCGGCCGTTACGTGCCCACGTCATCTCGTTGACACCCGGGAGAGACTGGTAGCTCTTTACGCGTAGTGAGGGATGGAACCGCCCAGCAACCAGCCCTTCGTGGAACAGCACCACCGCACGTCGGAACGCAGCCTGATCCGCAGCGCTGAGTCGGTGGAACTCGGCGAGAAACCGGCTCTCCGGCTGGAAGGTGGGCATGTTGAGCACGGTAACTGCTCCGTGCCGCTGAACATTTTCCGGGGTTAGCTGGCTTGCGGGTGCTCGACAAACTCGCTCAACAGATCGTCGAACGCCTGGAAGCTCATACAGACGATGGCGTCGTCTGTCGTCTCGTCAGCCTCCGCAACAGCAGCGACTACGTCCGGTGGAGCTTCGTCCACAACTTCGTGCGGCTCTGGGACGACCACACCATAGATCTCCACACATGCACTCTACCCCGATGTAGACGTGCACGGAGCCGTAGGTGGGAGTCGGTGAGTGCCTTGCGGGCCGCGTGCCCCATTGTGGATGACTATACGTTTTGCCTCCGGTGACGCCGAACCCTCGCGGACGAGTGCGTCCTGGAGCTCCCGCAGGATGTGTGGCGACCACAGCGGACGGTAGAGGTTGGTGATCGCGAGGCGTAACAGGCTGTCGCGCAGGTGCATGGGGAACAGGACGCACGTGTCGAGCAGCGCGGCGAAGGTCATGGCGCTTCCGTGCGACGATAGGGCCTGTCGGTCGCGCGGTAGCCGTCGAACTCCTCGGAGAGGGCTACCAGTTCGTCCATGGCAGCCTCGCGTGCGGTTCGTCGCCGTTCCTGGTGGGACGGCACCGCGGATGTTGATGTGGGCGGAAGGTATCCGCGGGCTGCCGTCCCGGCTCTGGTCGCACACTGGCACGTGGTTGCTCCGGGTCGCCGTATGGCCCATTCCGATCTGTCCTGATCGCCCCGGTTAGAACTGTCGGACCCCCGCGATACAACAGCGGGCAGACCGGGCTGATCGGCAGCGACCGGTCGGTGATGGCCGGTCGAGCGACGGAGGTCGATGAGCGGTGGCGACGGGTCACGAGGAACGGCGCAGCACAGGGCGGGTCGGGGCGCCCGTCCCGCCCCGGGCGCTGGCGAAGGTGCCTTTCGTCGAGCTGACCGACGGGCGGCTGCAGGGGGTCGTGTCGAGCGGCTCGGACATCGAGCGGGTGTACGTCTCGTCGATCGCCGCCGGGACGCACGCGTACTACTGCAGCACGAACAACAACCGGCCCTGCGGCGGGCTCAACACCTGGGCGATGTGCAAGCACCTCCAGGCGCTCGTCGACGCGGCGGTGCTCCAGTACGGGACGGACCGGGTCGCGCGCTACCTGCGCGCCGACGTCGGCGACGGCGCGGCGTCGGCCGCCGACCTGATCGCCGGCCTGAGCGGGCAGCAGGAGAAGCAGCCCGCGGCGACCGTCTTCAGCGGCTTCCTACGACATCTCGGCTACCTGGAGCGGCCCGACGTCGCCGGGCCCGTTCCCGAGCTCGACTGGTTCCCGGCGGAACGGGCGGTGCTGTAGATGCGCGCGACGCAGCTGGGTGCGCTGACCGGGTCCGCGCCCGCGGGCGTCGAAGCGGCCCTCACGGTGGTGGACGGGTTCGACGACGCCCTGGCCGACGGCCTCGGCCGGCTGGGCCCGTCGGCCGTCGACGCGCTCGAGGCCCTGGCGGGCGCGGTGGCGGCGACCCCGCTCGGCCCGCGGGCCGCGGAGGCCGTGGAGAAGATCGTTGTCGGCTCGGCCGGCGACGACGCGCTGGTGGCGTTGGCCGGCGCCCGTGCCGCCCTCCTCGGCGCCGCGCACGACGCGCTGCTCACGGGCTTCGACGCGGCGCTCGGTCGAGACCGGCTGACCTGGGATGCCGGGCCGGAGGGGAACGGGCCGCCGGCGGCCGGCGCGTCCGGGCCGGCGGGCAACGGTGCGCTTGCCGGCTGCCGGTCGTGGCTGCGCGAGCTGGCGATCACCGGCTGGCGCGGCGTCGACGACGAGCTGGTCTCGTCGAGTTCCCGGGCGCGCGAGGCCGCGTGGACCGAGGCGGGCCTGCGCCGGCTGGCGGTGCTCGTCGACGGCCTGGCCACCGAGCTGCGGGCCTCCTGCCCGGTGGGGGCCGCGGCGCGGCTCCCGGTCCGGCGCTGGGGCGACCTGTGGACGCGCGCCCAACTGCTCGCCTGGCGAGGCGGCTGGACACCGGACGCGGACACGGCGGAGCGGGTGTCCGGTCGGCTGCTCGTGCTCGGCGCCGAGATCGCCGAGCACGACACCGCTGTCCGGGTCCAGGTGCACGGGATCCTCGAGGCCACCGGCGGCGCGGACGCGCCGCCGCGGCTGGTGCGTGCCGGGGTGAGCGCCGCGAAGGTGGACACGATCGTCGGGCCTGCGCTGTGGCACCTGCTGAGCGCCTACCCGGTCCTGCTGGGCGCGCTCGCCGAGCACCGCGCGGTCGAGATCGTCGAGATGGCGCTGCTCGAGGGCGGCGATCTGCTGTGGCGGGAGGACGCGGCGCGGCTCGCCGACGCGGCGGATCCGTTCGTGACCGCCCGGGTCCTGCTCGCGGGGGCGGTCGCGCCGGCCGCGGTGCCGCTGGACCGCCACCCCGTCCGGATCGCCGAGCCGGTGCTCGTGGAGGACTACGCGGCCGCGTTCGACGCCGAGCGGCGGACGGTCACGCTCGACCTGGACGGGGCCGTACTCGACGTCGACGTCAGCCCGGTCGCCGCGAACCCGGCGGCGAGCCACGGCCCGCTCACTCCCGAGCTGCTGGCCGTCTCGTCCGCCTGCCTCGGGCTGCTGCGCTGGGACGGCGGCGCCTGGCGGCTGCGCCCGCTCGCGGCCCAGGCCGTGGTCAGGCGTAAGCCGACGGCGGCGCACGCCGGTGACTGGGCCCTCGGGGTCACCGATCCGAAGATCGCGAAGGCGCACGCCAGGAACGGCGACACGGTGGCCGTCCTGCGTGAACGCGCCGGAAGGCTGCTGCGCAAGTGACCACATCCACGAACGTGACCCGGCAGGTCCGGCAGACCCGGCAGACCCTGGCGGGAGAGGCCGGCTCGTTCGACACGGTCGCCGAGAACCGGCGCCAGGTCCTGTACTGGCGGCTGCTTTCCCGGATCTTCGCCGTGGACGAGCAGCTCGCGCTGGAGTCGGCGAGCCTGGCGATCGTCGACGATCTCGACCTGCCGGCCGTTCTCCTGGACCCGGCCGTCTCCGTCGACACCGTCGTGCAGCGCTTCCCCACGCTCGCCGCCGATCTGCTGGGCCTGCTGGGCCAGGGCAACGAGACCGCGAACAGCGAGA
>NZ_CEVIVC010000007.1:6436-7054 GCF_982290645.1 Protofrankia sp. CiP1_Cm_nod4 | reverse complement strand
ACGCGGACGACGGGACCGGGGACGACGGGACCGGGGACGACGGGACCGGGGACGACGGGACCGGGGACGACGGGACCGGGGACGACGAGGCCGCGGACGACAGGACCGGGGACGACGAGGCCGCGGACGACGGGACCGGGGGAGAAGACGACGCGGTCGAGACCGACGTCGTTGCCCTGGCCGGTAGCGGGCCGCCGCCAGCTGGCGCGACGGCCGACGGCGGCGCGCCCGCGGCTGAGGCGGTGGGCGGGGCGGCGGAGCCGGCGGGCGGGGCCGACGGGGCTGGCGCGGCGGTCGGAGTGGACACAGCGGTCGGAGCGGACATGGGGATAAGAGCGGACACAGCGTTCGAAACAGGCGCAGAGGTCGGAACAGGCATATGGTCCGAAATGGGCACGGTGGTCGGAATGGACGAGGTGCGGCGCGCCGCGCTGGTCTCCAAGCTGCTGCTCAACGTGTTCGCGACCGGGGCGGGCAGCGTGTCGGCGACCCAGCTGTCCGGCTGGCAGTCCGACGCGGAGTGGCTGCGGCGGGCGCTCGGGCCGGGGGCCGGCGCGGGAACGGGCGCCGGCGACGGCTTCGAGCTGAACGGCACGCTCGCCGACGTCGAGGCCGACC
>NZ_CEVIVC010000007.1:0-6092 GCF_982290645.1 Protofrankia sp. CiP1_Cm_nod4 | reverse complement strand
TGGTGCGCCGCATGCGTCTGCGCGAGGTGCTGGCGAACAACGCGCTCGCCAGCCGGCTCACCCCGAGCATGTCGCTGGTCGAGCAGCTGCTGCGCGACAAGCACAACCTGTCCGGCGTCGCGCTCGCCAACGCGAAGGCGCTGATCCGCCGGTTCGTCGACGAGGTGGCCGAGGTGCTGCGCACCCAGGTGGAGAAGGCGAGCGTCGGGACGATCGACCGCTCCGTGCCGCCGAAGCGGGTGTTCCGCAACCTCGACATCGACCGCACGATCTGGAAGAACCTGCCCAACTGGAACGCCGAGGACCAGCGCCTCTACGTCGACCGGCTGTACTACCGGCAGACCGCGCGGCGCACCACGCCGGCCCGGCTGATCGTGGTCGTCGACCAGTCGGGCTCGATGGTCGACGCGATGGTGAACTGCACCATCCTGGCGTCGATCTTCGCCGGGCTGCCCAGGGTGGACGTCCACCTCGTCGCCTACGACACCCGCGCGCTCGATCTCACCCCCTGGGTGCACGACCCGTTCGAGGTCCTGCTGCGCACCCGCCTCGGCGGCGGCACCGACGGCACGGCCGCGATGACGCTCGCCCGTCCGAAGATCACCGATCCGCGCAACACGGTGCTGGTGTGGATCTCGGACTACTACGAGTCCCACGTCGAGCAGCTGTTCGCCTCGTTCGAGGCGATCCACCGCTCGGGCGCGAAGTTCATCCCGGTCGGGTCCGTGAACAGCTCCGGCCAGGCGAGCGTGAACCCCTGGTTCCGGCAGCGCTTCAAGGACCTGGGGACGCCGGTCATCTCCGGCCACATCCGCAAGCTCGTCGTCGAGCTGAAGAACTTCCTGACCTGAGGACGGCCGGCGCCGCCACCCCGTGCGCCGGCGTCTTCCCGACCCCTCTTCCCCCGCAAGCCGACACCGCAGGAGAACCTCGATGACCGAGATGCTGCGTGCCCCCGCCGAGGTCAAGTACGCCGACGAGCTGGACTGGCTGGAGTCCGTCGACGACGGGCCGAAGCCCTACTCGTGGCGGCTGAGCCCGCGCATGGTCCGGCTGTTCGTGCTCGGCTCCCAGAAGTCCGACAAGCTGGGCCGCCAGGTCGACCAGAAGTGGTTCGGCGACGCCAGCCTGGTCGAACGCGCCGTCGTCACCCTCGCCTCCGACCGCGGCCTGCTGCTCATCGGCGACCCGGGGACCGGCAAGAGCTGGCTCGCCGAACTGCTCGCCGCCGCCATCAGTCGCGACTCGACGCTGGTCGTGCAGGGCACCGCCGGTACCACCGAGGACCACATCAAGTACTCGTGGAACGTCTCGATGGTGATCGCCCAGGGGCAGTCCCGCGAGTCGATGATCCCGTCGCCGATCATGACGGCGATGGAGCGTGGCGTCATCGGCCGCTTCGAGGAGCTGACCCGCTCGACCAGCGACGTCCAGGACGCGCTGATCTCGATCCTCTCCGAGAAGTACGTGTCCATCCCCGAGCTGGACAACGACAACGTCGTGTTCGCCAGACCCGGCTTCTCGGTCATCGCGACGGCCAACAGCCGGGACCGGGGCGTCAACGACCTGAGCTCGGCGCTCAAGCGGCGCTTCAACTTCGTCCGGATCCCCGTGGTGACGAACAGACGCAGCGAGGCGGACATCGTCCGGTTCCGCACCGCCGAGCTGCTGCGCCGCCACCAGATCGAGCTCGACGTCCCGCCGACCCTGCTCGACATCCTGCTGCAGAGCTTCGCCGACCTGCGCACCGCTGCCGCGTCGGCGACCAGCGACGACGAGAAGCTCGAGTCGGCGCTGTCCACGGCCGAGCAGATCGGCGTCCTGGAGGACGCGATCCTGCACAGCCAGTTCTTCGGCGAGAAGCGGCTGCACGCCGGCACGCTGGCGAGCTCACTGGTCGGCTCCCTCGCCCGGCGCAGCCCCGAGGACCTCGCCATCCTCAACAGGTACCTGCACGGCGTGGTCGAGCCACGGGGCAGGAAGGACGGCGGCCTGTGGCCCGAGTTTCTCGAGGGCGGGCGCCAGGCGATCGCCGTCCTGTCCTGAGCATGGCGACGGAGAGGAGCCGGGACGCCATGAGCACCCTCGCCGACGACGGGCCGGCCGACGACGGACCGGCCGGCGTCGCGCTGGCCGGTGACGCGCTCGCGGGCGTGCCAGGTGGGCCCGCGGCGGACGGCACCGTGGCGGCGGGCCTGGACGGGCCGTTCGGCCAGCTGCGGGCGCGGCTGGTGGACGCCGCGGCGGCCTTCGCCGCGGATTCGGCCGCGCTCGCCGAGATCCTGGCGGGCCTGGTCGACGATGTCGCCTGGGCGCTGGCCGAGCCGCTGGAGATCTTCCCGGTCTGTCACCACTCGCCGGCCTCCGCCCTGGCGATGGCCCGGCGGCTGCGGGAGAAACGGCCCAGGGCCATCTACCTGGAGCTCTGCGAGGACCTGCGGCCGATCCTCGGCGAGCTGCGCAACTGCCGGCTGCCGGTCGCCCCACAGGCCTTCGCCCACGAGCTCGAGGGTTTCCCCGCCGGGGTGGGGCCGCTGAGCGTGGTCGCCCCGATCACCGAGGCGTCGGCCGAGTACCAGGCGATCGCCTACGCGCTCGAGACGCCGGGCGTCGAGCTCGTGCTCGTCGACTGGTCGGCCGACCACCTCTTCCAGTGGGAGAACCGCCAGTCCCGGTGGGAGAACCGCCAGCGGCCGGACCTGCCGGGCCAGGCCGACGAACCTCCGGGCCCGGCGTCGGCGGTCCCGGGCGGGCCGGCCCAGGACGGCGGAGACCAGGACCGCGGAGACCAGGACGGCGAGGAGGCGGCGTTGCACGGCGACGCCGTCGGCCTCGAGATCGGCGACCTGCGGCCCCGGTTCGCCGAGCTCGAGGAGTTCCTGCTGCGCCACGGCCGAGTCCGGCACTGGTCCGAATGGTGGGACCAGTACGTCGAGCAGCCGCTCGCCGACGCCGACTACGGCACCTACCGGCAGGCCCTGGCGCTCATCGGCAGCCTGTTCCGCCGGCTCACCCCGGCCGGGGACGGCAGGCTCGCCCGCGACGAGGAACGCGAGCGCCACATGTGGACCCGGATCCGGGATCACCTCGCCGCCTCCGGCATCGACCGCGACGACTGCCTGTACGTCTGCGGCGCCTTCCACGCGGTCAGCCATGTCCCGGAATTCGGCACAGCCTCCTCACCACCCGGCTCCTCGTCAGCCGGCTCCTCGTCAGCCGGCTCCTCGTCAGCCGGCTCCTCGTCAGCCGGCTCCTCGTCAGCCGGCCCTGCCGAGCAGGGCCAGGCCGAGCGCGGCCAGGAGGCCGCCGCGGCACCAGTGGCGAGCTACGAGATCGGCCCGGTGACGCCGACCAGGTGGCTGTACGGGCTCATCCCGTCCAGCCACTCCGCGATCGAGGCCCAGTTCGGGCTGGCCGGCGGCTCGGTGTCGATCGCCGCGGCGACGTGGGCGAAGGCGCTGGCCCGCTCGGGTGTCGCGCCGTTCCGGCTCGCCGGCCAGCCCGGCGCCGCGAAGAAGGCCGGGCGGACGGCGAGGCCCCGCATCGCCCGCCCTGTCGCGGGCGATGCTGCCGTCCCGGCCGTGGGCGATGCCACCGGCGCAGGCGCGGGCAGCGGGCCCGGGACGGGCACCGAGCGGCTGTCCGGCTTCCTGGAGCGCCCGCCGGCGCTGGACGGGATCGACGAGGACGAGCTGCTCGGCTGGTGCGTCGACATCGTCCGGCTGGCCCGCCGCAACGGCTACCTCGCCAGCACGGCCGACGCCATCGCCGTGTTCGAGACGTCGATCCTGCTCGCAGGCCTGCGCAACCGAGCCCGCCCCACGCCGTACGACTTCCAGGACGCCGCCGTCACCTGCATCGAGAAGGACGTCGTGCCCGGCCGGCGCGACGTGCGCCGGCTGTGCGAGATCCTGCTCGGCGGTGACCGGGCCGGCCAGGTCGGCTACGACGCCCTCCCGCCGCTGGCCCGCGACGTCCACGACCGGCTGGCCCCGCTCGGGCTCGACCTGTCCAGGCGCACGGTGCAGCGCGCCCTGCTCGACCTGACCGCCACCCCTGAGCTCGCGCACTGCTCCCACCTGCTGTGGATGCTGCGCTACCTGCTGCCCGACGGCGCCGTGCGCCCGATCCTCGGCGTCCGCCGGCTGGGGGAGCGGTCAGCGCAGGAGAGCTGGGACCTGTCGATCGGGAAGCACCAGCGCGAGCTCATCGAGCTCGGCTACGAGGCGGTCACCGTCGAGCAGGCCCTGCAGCGGCGGCTGCGCCGTACCGCCTGGGATCCGGAGGCCACCGCGGCCGTCGCGCTCGCCGCCGTCGAGGACGCCGTCACGTTCCTCGGCAGCCGCCGGCTGGCCGACGAGCTCGGCGCCCGCGCCGTCGAGCTGCTCACCGGCGAGCGGACGGTGGACGACGCGCCGGAGGTGCTGCGCCGGATCCGGCGGCTGCTCGACTGCTACCGCGTCACCGAGCCGGCCCTGCCGGAGTGGTGCGAGCGGTTCGTCAAGGAGGGCTACGCGCACTACTGCACCCTGCTGCCGACGGCGTTCACGGCCGACGGCACCGGCGTGCGCCAGGTCGCCTCCATGCTCGGCTTCCTGCTGACGCTGGAGAACTTCGCGCTCGCGCTCGGCTGTGACCGGGCCCAGCTGGAGCTGGCCGTGCGCCAGTCCCACCCGCGGGAGCCCGAGCGGACGGCGCTGCTGTGGGCCACGCAGACCCGTCTCGGCCGGCTCACCCCGGCCGAGCTGCGGGCCCGCTGCGACGGCCTGCTCGCCAACCCGCTGGTCGTTGGCGCGTTCCCGCGCTACCTGGCCGGCTTCGTGCAGGCCCTGGAGCCGGTGCCGACGCTGGCACCGTTCGTCGTCGAGATCATGTCCAAGGCGTTCGCCCGCCTGCCGGACCGGGTCCTGCTCCCCTGGCTCCCGACGCTGATCAGGACGCTGCGCGACCACGCCGGTGAGCACATGCCCATGCTGCTGCGGGAGGCGGGCCGTACGTTCCCGGGAACCCTCCCCGCGCTGGACACATGGACCGCCCCCTGGTCGGCCCAGCCGCCGTCCCCGGCAACCGACGCCGCGACCGCCGAGGCGCGCCCCGCCGGGGCGCGGGCCGACGCGGTGGGGCGCGACGCGGTGGGGCCCGCGCGGCCGGCCGCCGGCCCGGTGCCGGACCTGCTCGCCGCCCACCCGGCCACCACCGACGCGGTGGCGGCGCTGCTCGGCGCGGAGCCGGTTCCACAGCGGTCACATCCATTTCCCACAGGTGCCGAGCCGATGCATGAACGGCCTGAGTAGATACCTGGATGCGCCGTAGGGTGATCGTATCGATGCTCCTGCGACCGTACCGAGGCACGGGTGGCCTCTGGGGCATGGGCTCCGGCTTGGAGGGGTGGTGGCGACGGCGCGTCGTGCTCGTGCGATCGCGGAGCGGGCGGAGCGGGAGTCCGCGGAGGCGATCCGCAGCGCGGTCGCCCGGTTGCCAGGTTCGTTGTCGGTGCGTGATGTCGCCGAGCTGCTTGGTATCTCCCACCAGCGGGTCGCGCAGGTGCGAGCGGAGCTTGCCCAGGGTAGTGATGGGCGGGTGTCGGCTGGCGGGTGAGCGGGGTGCTTCGGCGCCACGGGGCACGTCCGTGGTTGTCGCGCCTTCTTTGTCCTGATATGTGATTCTCTGCCCGGATAGGGCTGGGGTGGGTTGCTGTGGGGGCCGGGCTGGCCGATGGGAGCGCCGGGCTCTACGTGCGACCGTAACCAAAGGTGGTATGTCGATTCCTGTAGGTTAAGTTTGCTGGTGGACGTGGATGTGGGTCGGTGTGCCGCCGGTCCGTTCCGAGGCGAGGGACTCGAGGAAGCCGAGGTGGAGGCCCGGAGAGGTACTCGCCGAAGGCCACTCGGTCATTTGTGCTCGCGTGGCCGGAGGGCTGGAGGTGCGCTGGCCGGAGGGCATGCGGCTGTGGCCATCCCGTCCACCTGGAGATCGTGCTGGAGATCATGAAGGCCCGGAAGCCCGAAGAGGCTTGAACAGGGAAGCAGGGAGGGCGGTATGGGGGTCGTCGTCGCGACGGACGTGCGGCTGCGCCGGCCACCGGAGGGCGG
>NZ_CEVIVC010000006.1:75152-80017 GCF_982290645.1 Protofrankia sp. CiP1_Cm_nod4 | reverse complement strand
GTGCGCAAAGAACATGATCACGCCACTTTTTGGCCCCCGGCGACCCGCGGGAATCAGCGTTTCGGGCTCTCCCTTCCCGGCCCGAGCTACGCGTCCGGCGGGCGCGGCCCGCCCCTTGGAGATCTTGTTCTGATGGCACAAAGTAGTCGACGGTTTCTTCCGCAAGTACATTGACCGCGTTGCGGATCTTCTTCTATTGTTGCTCACGTGAAGCGGGGCGAGATTCTCATAGCCTGCCTGCATGTCGACTATGGGCGGAAGGCGAGCGCGCTGTGTTCGCTCGTCCTCTCCTGATGGTCGAAGCCGCGCCCGCTGTCGCGCGCTGATTTTTCGGCGGTCTATCCGCTCCGCCGGATGCCCCCGGTGTTCCCACCACACCGGTATGTCGTCATCCGGATTTTTTCTTCGCCCGTAACCGTGCGATGCCGCCTGTCCGGCGTCTTTCCGCGCGGTCCGGAATACTCGCATGCCCGGTCGAGCACGCGCATCTGACCGGACGGCGCAACAGGCTCATCGGCCATGTCGGGACCGCGCTTGCGCGCGACTGCCCCATGGCGGATTCCTCGACCGCACGGGCGAGGAACAACCGACAGCCGAAGGTGGCGCGAGCGTGCATGCACAGCCGCGCCGCCAACGGCCCAGAAAACAAAGGAGAGCACTGGAGTGAGCAAGGAAAACCAGGAGGACGAGGAACAGGGACAGGCCAGTCGCCGCGGTTTTCTCGCGGGCTCGTTGGCAGCCGCCACGGCGGCCGCGACGACCGGCCTGTCGACACTGCCGGGCCTTGTCCAGCCCGCGTCCGCGGCCACCCGGCCGAACATCCTGGTCATCGTCACCGACGACCAGCCCAAGCAGACCAACTGGGCAACCCAGAAGATCCGTAACTGGCTGGTGACCCAGGGCGTGGAGTTCACCAACGGCCATGTCACCACGCCGTTGTGCGCCCCCTCGCGGTCGTCGATCTTCTCAGGCCGCTACGCGCACAACCATGGCGTGCGGGACAACGGGCACCCCTACAACCTCAACCAGAACACCACCGTCCAGCGCTATCTCAAGCAGGCGGGCTACCGCACCGGCTTCTTCGGCAAGTACCTCAACGCCTGGAACGTCGCTGACGCCCCGCCGCACTTCGAGGACTTCGCCCTGTTGGACCCGGTCGTCTACAACGACGGCCAGTACAACGTCAACGGCACGATCAAGACGATCCCGGGCTACAGCACCCACGTCATCAGGGATTTCGCCAAGGGATTCATCCAGAATGGCACGACCGACACCCGGCCGTGGTTCCTCTACATCGCTCCCAAGGCCCCGCACGGCCCCAACACCCCGGAGCCGCAGTACGCCAACACGGTCGTACCGACCTGGGACGGCCGTCCGTCGGTCTTCGAGACCGACAAGAGCGACAAACCGGACTACATCCAGAGTGCGAACGCGACGCTGGCCGACGGCCGGGCGATACGGGAGGCGCAGTTCCGCACCCTGCTGTCGGTGGACGACGCGGTGCAGGCGATCCGCGACAAGCTGGCGGCCACCGGACAGCTCGACAACACGCTTGTCATCTACATCGGCGACAACGGATTCTCCTGGGCCGACCACGGCTGGACCAAGAAGTCGGTGCCTTACCTGCCGTCCATCGAGGTGCCGTTCTACCTGTCCTGGCCCGCGGGCGGACTGGGCGCCGGAACGACCGACAACCGTATCGTCGCCAACATCGACATCGCCCCGACCATTCTCAACGCCGCCGGAATCACCCCGACAACGCCGCAGAACGGCAGCTCGTTGTTGTCCACCTACAGCCGTGACCATCTGCTGGTCGAATGGTGGGAACAGGGCGCCCACACCGCGGGAAGCCCGCACACCTGGTCGTCCTATGTCAGCACAACCAAGCAGTACACCGAGTACTATCACCTCCACACCGATTCCAACGGTCAGCCGGTCGGCACCGGAACGGTGGCATTCCGGGAGTACTACGACCTGGCCAACGACCCGTACCAGCTGGTGAACAAGCTCTACAACGCCACCCCGGCACAGGAGCAGGCACTGGGTATCCCGGCCCTGGCCGCCCAGCTCGCCGCCGACCGCGCGAGCTGACCCCGGACGGCCGGCCGCGGTGGCCCGCCTGCCCGGGCGGGGCGGGCCACCCGTCGCTCACCGTCCCGGGCGAACCCGGGACGAACAAAAGACGAACGACGAACAAAAGACGAACAAAGAGAGACGCCGTGTCTGCTTCCTGCTGCACCCCCGGCCGTGAGCCCGTCGGCATCGCGACCGTCACGCCCGTACGCCTGTCCGCACCCCGGACCAGGCGTATGGCCCAGCTGCCCGGCGGACGCTTCCTGATGGGCACCGAGGACAACGAGGGCTACCGCGCCGACGGCGAGGGCCCGGTCCGGGAAATCGAGCTGAAGCCGTTCTCGATCGAGCCCACCACGGTGACCAACGCCCAGTTCGCCACGTTCATCAACGCGACCGGGTACGTCACCGACGCCGAGCGGTACGGTTTCTCCTTCGTCTTCGAGGGCTTCCTGTCCGAGGAGCTCAGCCGGGTCTCGCCGGCCGTGCACGCCACTCCCTGGTGGCGTGCCGTCTCCGGAGCGGGATGGAAGCATCCCGAGGGGCCGGGCTCGTCGGCCGCCTCCCGGCAGAACCACCCGGTCGTGCACGTCTCGTGGAACGACGCGCAGTCGTACTGCGCCTGGGCCGGCGTCCGGCTGCCCACCGAAGCCGAGTGGGAGTACGCGGCGCGAGGCGGGCTGGAACAGCGCCGTTACCCATGGGGGGACGAGCTGACGCCCGGTGGGCGGCAGCGGTGCAACATCTGGCAGGGCGACTTCCCGAACCTCGGCACCGGCGAGGACGGGTACCTCGGCACCGCTCCGGTGAAGTCCTACCGGCCCAACGGCTACGGCATCTACAATGCCGTCGGCAACGTCTGGGAATGGTGCGCCGACTGGTTCAGCGCCACGTTCCACCTGGCCGGGCCGCGCACGAACCCGACCGGGCCGCCCGACGGTCACGCCAAGGTGATGCGCGGCGGATCACACATGTGCCACGCGTCGTACTGCAACCGGTACCGTGTCGCCGCACGCAGCTCGAACACCCCGGACAGCTCCGCTGGCAACATCGGCTTCCGCACGGCGGCCTGAGGGTGCCCTGAGGCGTCGTATGGCCGTCACGCGCGGGACATCGGACCGTCGTCTGACGGGGCAAGGCTGGCCGACGTAGCATCAAACACGCACCGGCTGACGGGCCGGGCACCGGAGCAAAGGACGCATGCCATGACCAACCTCGGTACCCCCGAGCTTCTGATTATTGCGTTCGTCGTCATCCTGCTGTTCGGTTCCAAGAAGCTGCCCGATGCCGCGCGTTCGCTCGGGCGCTCACTGCGGATCTTCAAGGCGGAGACCAAGGGGCTCAGCCAGGACGAGCCGGCCCAGGCCGCCGCACCCTCGGCCACTGTGCCACAGCCACAGCCACAGCCACAGCCCCAGGCGCAGCCGGCACCGCGGCCCATCGAGGCCGGCCAGCCGGTCGTCAGCCCGCAGCCGGCGTCGACCGGGGTCAACGGCACCTCCGCCGCCACGGGCGACTCCACCCGGGGCTGACCGGGCCGAAGACCACCGACCGCCTTTCCCACGAGCAGGAGTAGCCGGCACGTGCCCGCGTTTCCCACGCCGCGGCGGATAGCGCAGGCGGTGCAGTTCCGCCGGACCAGAACGGTCGAGGACAGCCGGATGTCGCTCACCGAGCACCTGCGGGAGCTGCGCAACCGGCTGGCGAAAGCACTCATCGTGCTCGTCGTCGCCGCGGCGGTCTGTTTCTACTTCGAGCCGCACATCTTCAACTTCCTCAAGGAGCCCTACTGCTCCCTGCCCGCGGACGTCCGCTCCGGTGTCGACGGGCAGTGCCAGCTGGCGTTCTTCGGCATCCTCGACGCCTTCATGATCAGACTGAAGATCGCGATGGTTGCCGGGGCCGTCTTCTCCTCACCCGTCTGGCTCTACCAGATCTGGTCGTTCATCACCCCGGGCCTGCACCGGCACGAACGCCGATGGTCACTGGCGTTCGTCGGCTGTTCGCTGGTCCTGTTCGTCCTCGGCGCCTTCTTCGCCTACCTGACCCTGAGTAAGGGGCTGGAGCTCCTGCTCGGATTCAGCGGGGACGGGCTTGTCAGCGTCCTCGACGTCAACAAGTACCTCAGCTACGTCATCGCCATGCTGCTCGTGTTCGGGCTGTCCTTCGAGATCCCGCTGCTGGTGGCGATGCTCAACCTGGCGGGCGTGGTCAGCACGGCCCGGCTGCGCTCGTGGCGGCGCCCCGAGATCTTCCTGGTCTTCGTCTTCGCCGCGATCGTGACACCGAGCCAGGACCCGTTCACAATGATCGCTCTCGGCCTGCCGATGATCGTGCTGTACGAGGTCGCCCTCGTGATCGGATGGGCCAACGACAAGCGCAGGGCCCGCCGCGGCGACACCTCGCCCTACGCCGGTCTCGACGACGACGAGGCGTCACCGCTGGACCTCGACCTGCCGCATCCGATGGCGGGGGAGCCGGCAAGGCCCACGGCGTCCGCCGACCCGGTGGGCAGCGCCGTCGGCGCGGCCGGCGCCCCGGGCTCCGCAGCGGACGCCGCCCACATCGACATCACCTGACAACGCCCGGCGCCGGTCTGGCACCGTCCGGCTCCGATGGATCCCCCAGCCCCACTGGACGATCATCAGGCCTGGTCCGCCGGTCCTGTCGGAGGGCCGGCCAGGCCCGGTGAACATCCGCCCGGCAACGGCCCGGCGGCGCGGGCGTAGGCTGACGACGTGTCCACCGCGCCGGCGGGCCCGCCGTCCGGGCCCGGGGCTTTCCCCCCGGCC
>NZ_CEVIVC010000006.1:35160-75114 GCF_982290645.1 Protofrankia sp. CiP1_Cm_nod4 | reverse complement strand
TGACCGGCTTCGTCAGCGGTTATCCCTTCGGTCTCGACCCCTTCCAGATCGAGGCGTGCACCGCGCTCGACGCCGGTGAGGGCGTGCTGGTCGCGGCGCCCACCGGAGCCGGTAAGACGGTCGTCGGCGAGTTCGCCGCCCACCTCGCGCTCGCCCGCGGGCAGCGCTGCTTCTACACGACCCCGATCAAGGCGCTGTCGAACCAGAAGTACACCGACCTTGTCGCCCGCCACGGCGCGGGCGCGGTCGGCCTGCTCACCGGCGACACCACCCGCAACCCGGACGCGCCGGTGATCGTCATGACCACCGAGGTCCTGCGCAACATGCTCTACGCGCAGCCCGCCGGGCGGGAACGGCTCGACCGGCTCGCCTTCGTCGTCATGGACGAGGTGCACTACCTCGCCGACCGGCAGCGCGGAGCCGTGTGGGAAGAGGTGATCATTCACCTGCCGGCGCACGTCCAGCTGGTGTCGCTGTCGGCGACGGTGAGCAACGCGGAGGAGTTCGCGGACTGGCTGGTCACCGTCCGTGGCCACACCCGGGTCGTCGTCTCCGAGCACCGCCCGGTTCCACTGTGGCAGCACGTGCTGGCCGACCGGCAGCTGCACGACCTGTTCGTCGCCGGCCCGCTCGCCGCGGGCACCCTCCCGGGCCCGCGCGGGGAGGCGGCGGACGTCTTCCCCCGCACCCGCGGGGACGCGGCGGGCGGCCTCGGGCGCGCGCGGCGCGGGGACGCGACAGCCCCTGGCACGGTGGCTCCTGGCACGACAGCCGCCCCGGTCACCGGCCCGGACGCGGCCGGGGACACAGGCCCGGCACGTCCCCGGATCAACCCGGACCTGATCCGCCTGTCCCGGCAGGACAGCCGCCGCCCGCCACGGCCGCGGGGCCGCGGCGGCGGGGCGGTGGCCCCGCCGCGCGAGCGGCCCTGGGTGCCCAGCCGGCCCGAGGTCGTCCGCCATCTCGACCGCGCCGGGCTGCTCCCGGCGATCACCTTCGTGTTCAGCCGGGCGGGCTGTGACGCCGCGGTGTCCGCCTGCGTGCGCGCCGGCCTGCGGCTGACCACGACGGAGGAACGGCAGACCATCCGCGAGCACGTGCGCGCCCGCACCGCGAGCATCCCCGCGGACGACCTGCGCGTACTCGGCTACTGGGAGTGGCTGGACGGTCTTGAGTGCGGCATCGCCGCGCACCACGCCGGGATGCTGCCCACGTTCAAGGAAGTGGTCGAGGAGCTGTTCGTCCGCGGCCTGGTGCGGGCCGTGTTCGCCACCGAGACCCTGGCGCTGGGCATCAACATGCCGGCGCGCACGGTTGTCCTGGAGCGGCTGAGCAAGTTCAACGGCGAGACCCGCGCCGACATCACCCCGGGTGAGTACACCCAGTTCACCGGGCGGGCCGGGCGGCGCGGCATCGACATCGAGGGGCACGCGGTCGTGCTGTGGCAGCCCGGTCTCGACCCGGTGGCCCTGGCGGGGCTGGCGTCGGCCCGCACCTATCCGCTCCGGTCGTCGTTCCGGCCGTCGTACAACATGGCCGTCAACCTCGTCGGGCGACTCGGGCGGACCGAGGCCCGCAGCGTTCTTGAGTCGTCCTTCGCACAGTTCCAGGCCGACCGCGCGGTCGTCGGCCTGGCCCGGCAGGTCCGCCGCAACAGCGGCGCGCTCGACGAGCTGGCCGCCGAGCTGACCTGCGAGCAGGGCCCGGTCAGCGAATACGCGCGCCTGCGCGAGGAGATCCGCGCCCGCGAGGCGGCGCTGTCGCGGGAGGGCGCCAACCGCCGCCGCGCCGAAGCGCTCGAGGCGCTGTCCCGGCTGCGGGTCGGGGATGTCGTGCGCGTCCCGGCCGGCCGGCGCAGCGGCCTGGCGGTCGTGCTCGACCCCGGGGTGAACGGCCACGGCGACGACGGCCCGCGCCCGGTCGTCCTGACGGTGGACAGGCAGGTCCGCCGGCTCTCCACGGTCGACTTCCCGGTGGCCGTCGAGGCGCTGGGCCGCGTCCGGGTGCCGCGGACGTTCAACCCGCGCTCGCCGCAGTCGCGCCGTGACCTGGCGTCGTCACTGCGCCAGGTCGACGTCCCGCCTGAGCAGGGGCGGCGGGCCCGGGAGCGGGCCGCCGCCGCGGACGACACCGAACTCGCCCGGCTGCGCCGCGCGCTGCGCGCCCATCCCGTGCACGGCTGCCCGGAGCGGGAGGCGCACCTGCGCGTCATGGACCGCCACGCGAAGCTGCGCCGGGAGACCGACACCCTCCAGCGGCGCATCGAGAACCGCACGAACACCGTCGCGAAGATCTTCGACCGGGTGTGTGCGGCTCTGGAGACGCTGGGCTACCTGCGGGGTGACACCGTCACCGCCGCCGGCGCTCTGCTCAGCCGTGTCTACACCGAGCAGGACCTGCTCGTCGCCGAATGCCTGCGCGACGGCGTGTGGGAGGGGCTGTCACCGGCCGCGCTCGCCGCGGCGGTCTCCACGCTCGTCTACGAGCCCCGCGGCGAGGAGGCGACGGCGGCGAAGACACCCGGCGATCCCGGGCTGCGGGACGCGCTTACGGCCACGGCCCGCATCGCCGGCCGGCTGCGTGACATCGAGGCCGGCCACGGACTGGACTTCCTGCGCCCGCCCGAGCCCGGATTCGCCTGGGTGGCGTTCGGCTGGGCGTCCGGAGGCTCCCTGGAGAAGGTCCTGACCGACTCCGGTCTGGACCTCACCGCCGGCGACTTCGTCCGCTGGATGCGTCAGCTCATCGACCTGCTCGACCAGATCGTCCAGGTCGCCCCGGAGGATTCGACCGTGCGGGGTGTCGCCCGCGCGGCGCTCGACGCCGTCCGCCGCGGCGTCGTCGCCTACGCCATGTCGATATAGCTCCCTGTAAGGGCACGGCTCCCTGCGGTACGGCGTCCCAGGCCGATACGGCGGCCTTTATCTGATCTTGTATTTACCCTGTTTGTCACCGCCGCGGACGGTCGCGGCTCCTATCCGTCCCGCTGTCGTCAGATGCCGCTTTCAGGCGCCGCTTTCATATAGCGCCTTCAGGTGCCGCCGAAGCGGACCGGGAGCTCGAGGAGGCCGCGGAAGGACGACGCCGCGGGCAGCCACTGGAGGTTCTCCGGCGCCACCTCGAGCGCGAGGTTGGGCAGCCTTCGCAGCAGTGTGCCGATGGCGGTCCGCGCCTCCATCCGGGCCAGTGACACACCCAGGCAGTAGTGGACGCCGTACCCGAAGGCCATGTGCGGGTTGTCCGTCCGGTCGACGTGCAGCCGGTCGGGGTCGGTGAAATGCGCCGGGTCGTGATTGGCCGCGTTGAGGACGACGGTGACGATCGAGCCTTTCGGAACACGCACCCCGCTGTACTCGACGTCCTCCGTCGCCAGCCGGAAGCTCGCCACCGGGACCGACCCGTTGAAACGGAGCAGCTCCTCGATCGCGCCCGGCAGGAGGTGCGGGTTCTTCGTTATCAGGTCGAGCTGGTCCGGGTTCGTCAGCAACGCGGTGACCGCGTTCCCGATGAAGTCGGCCGTTGTCTGGTGACCGGCGAACAGCAGCAGGAACGCGGTCGAGACCAGCTCCTCCTCGGAGAGTTTCCCGCCGCCGTCACGGGCCGTGATCAACGCGCTGATCAGGTCGTCGCCGGGCCGGTCACGCTTGTTCCCGACCAGCTTGGTCAGATAGGCGTAGAGGTCCTGCTGGGCCTCCTGGATGGCGGCCCGGTCCTCCTCGTTGCTGCGCCCGGCCGTGCCCTGGGTGCGGATGACCTGCGTGCCGCTGAAGAACTGCTCGCGGTCCTCGACCGGGACGCCGAGAAGTTCACAGATCACGTTCATCGGCAGCGGAAGGGCGAACTCGCCGATCAGCTCGGCACGGCCGGCGGGCACGATCGCGTCCAGCAGTTCGTCCACGAGCTGCTGGACGCGGGGGGCCAGCGCCTCGATACGGCGCGGGGTGAACGCCTGGGAGACCAGGCGGCGCAGCCGGCTGTGTTCCGGCGGGTCCGCGTTGAGCATGTTCCTGTTCAACGCGACCGACTTCTCACCGAAAACCTGCAGGTAGAGGTCCCCGGCCCGGTCGATGTCCTTGCTCAGCCGCGGGTCGGAGAGCACCGCTCTCGCGTCGGCGTACCGGGTGACCATCCAGGTCTCGAACCTGGGCGTCTTCACCCGGCAGACCGGCGCGTTCTCCCGCAGCCGGGCGTACGTCGGGTACGGGTCAAGACGGAATTCCGGGGTGAACAGCTCGGCCGCGGGAACCGCCTGTGTGACTTCACTCATACTGGATTCCTTCTGCTGGATGCTTCCACCCGTGAAATCGAGGGCGAAAACGGCTGCTGTCACGACCGTTCAGTCCCTCGGTCGCGTGATTCGGCCGTGTTCGACGCACGCGCGCACGTCACAGCATCGACAGTATGAGACCGGAGCCGCCTGCGCCCGTCGACGATGAGCGCGACGAAAATAACGGTGAAAACTGTTTCTCAACCGTCAGAGCGGAATCAGGCGGACGCCGGGGCCGCATAGTCGGGCCATGTCACCCGGATCGGATGTGATCATGGCTACTGGCCCTCGCTGACGCAGCGCCATCTCCGCGACCATGGCGTCGATGGCGTACTTGTGCCCATGTAGGTTCGCGGCCCGCAGCAGTGCCGACGCGGCTCGTGCGGCATCCCTGGTGAGGGATTCCACCTGGACGCGAGCGAGGATCCAGGTCATGCGCGCCGCGTCTGTTCTGGGGTGTGTCGCTTCGATGATGGTTGCGGCGCAGGTCCTGACCCTCCATTCCATGCGCTGTGCCCCGTCCAGGACGACCATGACCCTTCGCCGCCCCTCGACGAAGCCGGACAGTCCCGCGCAGTCAAGAACAAGGGTCCCCTGCGTAGCTGAGACTTTCACGCAGCGTCGTGCTCCTGCGCAACCGTGCCGGTGAGCGCTTCATGCGCCCAGGCCCGCTCGTCGTCTGTGAACGCGCCGTGCTCTTCCTGGTAGACACGGATGTCCTCGGCGAGGAGTTCGCGGCGAATACGGTCCTCAATCATCTTTGCGACGAAGCCGGAGAACTCGCGTTTACCGATCAGCTCACGTACGGCGTCAGCGGTCCCCTGCGGAAGGGACAGGCTCAACCGAGTGGAAGGACCTTCACCCAGCGGGTATTCATGGATACTCATATGGGTACTGTAACATTTCTGCTGTTACGACAGCGGCGTCGTCACGTCCGATCGGTTCACCGGCCGGGCGCCTACACCCGTATCCGGACGAAGGTGGGCTGTATGTCGACCTCGCAGCGCAGGCTGTTCGCGATGTAGCACGCCTGGTGGGCCAGCTCCACCAGGCGGTGCAGCCGCTCGAGCGGGACGTCCCCGGCAACCACGATGCGTGGCCGCAGCAGGAGCTGTTCGGGGTTGGGGCGCTCGGGTGAGCCGCGAAAGGCGGGATCCGCGCTGAGCTGGACGCTTACGGACGCGGGCGGGCATTCGCCGTGATGCTCCCGGCCGTACGCCTCGTAGCCGGCGGCCGTCGAGCCCTCCCACTGGCAGCGGGCCCGATACCGGTGCCGCTCATGCTGATCCACGCAGCCTCCTGACGAGGGCGGTTTCTCACCATCAGGACGTCGGCGGCTTCGATAACCGATAACCGAGTACCAGCGGCCTGCTGGAAGCGGGGTGGCGGGTCAGCGGAAGGCGACCATCTCGCGTAGCCACTCGCTCAGTTCGGCGATTTCGGTGGCCGACGCGCTGCCCAGCGGCGCGGACCGGGCGAACCGCCGGGTGGACACCGCCGTGATCTCTTCGGTGCGCGCCCAGCTCCGCCTGTCCAGGCCGGACTCGGGGGAGTCGATGCGCACGTGATGGTCCAGGCCCCGGTCCCGCGTGGTCAGGGGCACCACGAGGGCCATGTCGATCGGGAACCGGCAGTGCGTCGCCGAGCCGACCACCACGGCCGGGCGTAGGTGGCCCTGCTCGTGCCCGATCGGCTGGCCGAAGTCCACCAGCCACACCTGCCAGGGCGCGAGCCTCAGCATCCGGCTCACCGGTTGTACTCCGGGTACTCCTCACGCGCGTCGGGCAGGCCGTCGCCGGCCGCGTTGTCGGCCGGCCGCGCCTCGGCCTGGTAGCTGGCCCACTCGTCAGGGTCGGCGCGCAGCTCCTCGTAGCGTCGCATGATGCGGTTGATCTTGTGTTCCCGCACCAGATGCCGGACCGCCTCGCCCAGGGACACGCCGTGGAAGTCGCGTTCGGCGATCTCCGCCAGCTCGTCGCGTAGCCCGCTGTCAAGCTGCATGGACGTCGTAGCCATAGGCTCCAGTATGGCATGTGCTATAGATCGTGCCGTGGCGATGCCGGTCGAAGACCGGGTGCGTACAAGCGGGATCTGCGGTGTGGGCGGGGTGCGGGCTCTCGGGTCATGGCGGAGCGCACCGAACGCGACAGGAAGACAATAGTATAGGTCGAGTTATAATAACTTGAGATATCCATGATGGGAGGCGCGCTGGGAAGCGTCACTGGGAGGGGCGATGGACAAGCCTGCCGAGATGTTCGACCGCGACTTCGAGTGGGCCGAACTGGCCCGCTTCGCTCGTTATCCGGGTGGCGAAGCGACCCTGGGGGTGGTCTCCGGCCGGCGGCGACAGGGCAAGACGTTCCTCCTCGACGCGGTCACCCGTGCCGGTGGCGGTTTCATGTTCACCGCGACCGAGACCACCGAAGCCGATGGCCTCAGGCAGTTCGGTGCGGCGCTGGCCCGCTACCGCGACGAGCCAGCACCCTTCCGCTTCGCCCACTGGGACGAGGCCGTGAACCAGCTCATGCGGATCGCCACCGATGGGCCCACCACCGCCGTCATCGACGAGTTCCCCTTCCTCGCCAAGGCGTCACCCGCGCTGCCGTCCATCATCCAGCGCGCTCTGGACCCCGCCGCGCAGCACGGCAACACACCCGTGCGTCTGCTGTTGTGCGGCTCCGCGCTGCCCTTCATGGGCCGGCTGCTCGCCGGCAACGCCCCGCTGCGCGGCCGCGCGGGGCTCGAACTCGTCGTTCCCACCCTCGACTTCCGTACCGCCGGCCGGTTCTGGGAGATCACCGACCCGCGCACCGCCGTACTCACCCACGCCGTCGTCGGCGGCACCCCCGCCTACCGGCGCGAATTCACCCAGGGTGACGTCCCCGCCGGCCCCGACGACTTCGACGACTGGGTCGCCCGGGCCGTCATCAACCCCGCCCGGCCCCTCTTCCGCGAAGCCCGTTACCTCCTCGCTGAGGAACCCGACCTGCACGACGTCGCGCTCTACCATTCCGTGCTGGCAGCCATCACCGCCGGTAACGCGGCGCGCGGCGGGATCGCCGACTACCTCGGCCGCAGATCCACCGACCTCGCCCATCCGCTGAGCGTTCTCGAGGACGTCGGCCTGATCCGCCACGAGCCCGACGCGTTCCGCCGGAACCGTTCCACCTATCGGATCGCCGAACCCCTGGTCACCTTCTACCACGCCGTCATGCGCCCCTACTGGGGCGATCTGGAACGGCCGGGCCGGGCCCCGGCCGTGTGGCGGCGTGCCGGGCCCACCTTCCGTAGCAAAGTGGTCGGCCCGCACTTCGAGAACCTCTGCCGCGAATGGGCCCGCTGGTACGCGGTTCCCGACACGTACGGTGGCCACTCCTACCGGGTGGCCGCAGGGGCCGTCAACGATCCGGCGGCCAGGACCAGTCACGAGGTCGACGTCGCGGTCCTCGGCCACGACGAATCCGGCCACGACGTCCTGCTCGCCATCGGTGAGGCGAAGTGGGGCGACGTCATGGGCCTGCGCCACCTGCGCCGCCTCGACCACATCCGTGGACTGCTGCGCACCCGCCACGCCGCCCCCGCCCACCCGACACGCCTGATGTGTTTCAGCGGCGCGGGTTTCACCGACGAGCTACGGCAGGCCGCTGCCGAGGACTCCACCATCCAGCTTGTCGATCTACACAGAATCTATTACGGTGAGTAATTATGCGAAGAGGGTCCCGGTACGGCTGAGCCTCTCACGCGATACCATGCCGCTACGCGGCCTCGCCGGTGATCATCTCATGGGCCCAGGCCCGCTCATCGTCGCCGATGGACGCATAAGGGCCGATGGACGCATGAGGGACGCGGAGGAAGCCGGTGGAAGTTCCCCTGACATCGACCGGTCGACCTGGCGGGCCGGGCCCGGGCGCCATGCGTCCCGCGGGGCTTCGCCGCGGCACCGCCGCCCCACACGCTGAACGTCCGATTATGCCAAGTTACTGATCGTACCAGGTAGTCGATCATTCCGCCGGGCCGGTACGGCTGGCGTGACCCGTCTTCGTGCCAGGGAGAACTCCCGTGTCCGGATGGTTGCGTGCTGTCGGGCTGCTCGCCGGCGCCGCGCTCGACGCCGCCCTCGCCGACCCGGCGCGGCGGCACCCGGTGGCGGCCTTCGGGGGCGTCGCCAACCACACCGAGCGGCTGCTCTACCGCGACAGCCGGGCCGCCGGGCTGGCCTACACCTGCGCCCTCGCCGGCGGCACTGTCGCCGTCGGCGCCCTGGCGCGCTCCGGGGTGACCAGGGCCGGCCGGCGGCTCGGCTGCCAGCGGGCCGCCTCGGTGGCGCTGACCACGGCGGCGACGTGGACGGTGCTCGGCGGGACGTCCCTGCGCCGCCACGGCCGTCGCCTCGGCGGCGAGCTCCTGCGCGACGACCTGCTCGCCGCCCGTGGCCGCCTGCCGTCGCTGTGCGGCCGGGACCCGGCCGTCCTCGACCGCGCCGGGCTGTCCCGGGCGGGGGTGGAGTCGCTGGCCGAGAACACCTCGGACGCGGTCGTCGGGCCGCTGCTGTGGGGGGCGCTCGGCGGTGTCCCGGGGCTGCTCGGCTACCGGGCGGTCAACACCCTGGACGCGCTGGTCGGCTACCGCAGCACCCGGCACGCCCGCTTCGGCTGGGCCTCGGCCCGCCTGGACGATCTCGCGAACCTGCTGCCGTCCCGCGTCGCCGGGCTGCTGGCCTGCGCGTGCGCGCCGGTCGTCGGCGGCTCGTGTGTCGACGCCTTCTGGGTGATGCGCCGGGACGGCCACAGCCATCCCAGCCCGAACGCCGGCCAGGTGGAGGCGGCGTTCGCCGGCGCGCTCGGGCTGCGCCTCGGCGGGACGCTGCGCTACCACCACGGGGTGGAGCACCGGCCGGTGATGGGCTACGGCCGGCCGGCCGTACCCGCCGACCTGGAACGGGCCGCGGTCCTCTCCGCCGCGGTCAGCGCCTGCGCGCTGCTGCTGGCCGCCGGTGTCGCCGTGGCCACGGCGACGGCCCGGTCGGCGCTGGGCTCGGCACAGGCCGCCGCACAGCCCGCTTCCCCGGCTCGCGCGCGGGCCGCTGCCCGGCCGGGCCGGCGGGGCCGGCGGTGAGCGGGGGAGCGCTGCTGGTCGCCGGGACGGCGTCGGACGCGGGCAAGAGCGTCGTCACCGCCGGGCTGTGCCGCTGGCTCGCCCGCGAAGGCGTGCGGGTCGCGCCGTTCAAGGCGCAGAACATGGCGCTGAACTCGGTGGTGACCGCGGACGGCGCGGAGATCGGCCGGGCCCAGGCGATGCAGGCCGCCGCCGCCGGGGTCGAGCCGGAGGCGGCGATGAACCCGGTGCTGCTCAAACCCGGCAGCGACCGGCACAGCCAGCTCGTCGTGCTGGGCCGCCCGGTCGCCGAGGTCGACGCGCTGGGCTACCGCCCGTACAAGGCGCGGCTGGCCGGCATCGTCGCGGACTGCCTGGCCGACCTGCGCGGCCGGTTCGACGCGGTGATCTGCGAGGGCGCCGGCTCCCCCGCGGAGATCAACCTGCGGGACACCGACATCGCGAACATGGGCCTGGCCCGGGCCGCGAACCTGCCGGTGCTCGTCGTCGGCGACATCGACCGCGGCGGGGTGTTCGCCGCCCTGTTCGGCACCCTCGCGCTGCTCGACGCCGGCGACCAGGCGCTGGTCGCCGGCTGGATCGTCAACAAGTTCCGCGGCGACCCCCGGCTGCTCGAGCCCGGGCTGCGCCAGCTCGAACGGCTCACCGGCCGTCCGGTACACGGGGTGCTGCCGTGGCGCTCCGGGCTGTGGCTGGACGTCGAGGACTCCCTGGACCTCGCCTCCTATCCGGCCTCCTACCCGGCCCACCCGGACGCCGGCAGCGCCGGCACACCCAACGCCGCCGACACCCACAGTGACGAAACTGCCGCCGACGGTACCGGTAGTACCGGCGGCAGCAGCACCAACAGCTACCCGGGGGACGTCCTGCGGGTGGCGGTGATCCGGCTGCCGCGGCTGTCCAACATCACCGACATCGACGCGCTGCGGGCCGAGCCCGGGGTGCTGGTGGGCTTCGCGACCCGCCCCGACGACCTCACCGACGCCGATCTGGTGGTCGTCCCCGGAACCCGGGCGACCGTCGACGACCTCGGCTGGCTGCGCCGGCGCGGCCTGGACGCCGCCCTGCGCGCCCGGGCCGCGCGGGGCCGGCCGGTGCTGGGGATCTGCGGCGGCTACCAGATGCTCGGCCGGCGCATCGACGACCCGGTCGAATCCGGCGCCGGGACGGTCTACGGCCTCGGCCTGCTGCCGGTGACCACCGCCTTCGCCCCCGACAAGCTGCTCGGCCGCCGTACCGGGACGACCCCCGACGGCCTGACCGTGACCGGCTACGAGATCCGCCATGGCCGGCTCACCGTCCACGACACCGGGCCGGTCGCGGCGTCGGCGGGTGGGTCGGCGAGAGGGGCGGTCGGGGGATCGGCCGCCGAGCCGTTCGCCGCGGACGGGGTGCGGGCCGGCGCGGTCGCCGGCACGAGCTGGCACGGGCTGCTGGAGAACGACGAGTTCCGCCGGGTGTTCCTCATCGACGTGGCGGCCCGCGCCGGGCGCTCGTTCACCCCGGCCCGCACCTGTTTCGCCGACGTCCGCCGCCGCCGCCTGGACGCCCTCGGCGACCTGGTCGCGGACCATCTCGACACCGCGGCCGTCCGCCGGCTGCTCGAGGGCGGCCCGCCGGCCGGCCTGCCCTTCGTCCCGCCGGGAGCACCGAGGTGACAGCGGCCCCACGGCCGGCCGCCGGGCGCCGCGCGGACGGCCGCCCACCGGCCGTCCGGAGAAATGACCGTTATGGCCGGCTCGACGTGATCCGGAACGGCTGTCGTTCGTCCCGGCCGGCGCGCCGGCCGATGATCGGCTCGTCCTGGCCTGTCGGTAATCCGTCGGCGGGGATCCGCTCATCTGTTTCCCGTCACAGCGTCAGGCGCTGTATACCGGTCTGGCCGGGACGAGCAGGATCCGCGGGAGTGGTCAGGCCTGCCCGGGTAATGACCATCCGGGCGGGCGGAAGGCCCGGAAGAGGCGCCGAAGTCGGAACAGGCTCTCAAGGGGGTACCGAGCTTGTCGAACGACCCGTGGTGGCGAAATCCCAATATCGTCATTCCCTCCCTCGTGGCTGTGCTGACGGCGGTGCTGGGGCCGCTGGTGGCCCTGGCCCTCACCGGCAGCGGAACGGTGCAGCCCCCGCCGCCGCCCCCGCCCTCGACCTCGCCGTCCACCAGGACACCCGCACCCACGCCCACGCCGACCAGGAGCCACACGCCGAGCCCGGTCCGTACGACGCCGACGTCCCGGCCGCCGTGCACGCCGGGGACGGCCTCGCCGGCCCTTGACACCGATCAGGCGGCCGTCTGCGCGCTGCTGAGCAGCAGCAAGATCGATCGTCGCTCCTGCTACAGCCGTCCCGACCTGGAGTCGGTGGCCCCCTGGAACGCCCTGACCGCGATCACGTGCGAGACCGCCACGGACTCCACCAAGATCCAGTTCCTGCGCTACCGGACCGTCGCGGACCTGAACGCGTACCTGGACCGCGCCGCGGGCTCCGTCAACGGCCTGGGCAACTGCAAGGAGGGCCAGGAGGCGAACACCACCTGGTACCACTCGTCGGGCTCCGTCAAGGAGACGCTGGGCCGCAAGGTGTGCATCTTCCTGAAGGACGGCAAGTTCCAGATCAACTGGGCGTTCGACTCCGAGCGCGTCGTGGCGGTCCGGGAGGACCAGTCGGCCGTCTCCGTGGCCTCCTGGTGGGACAAGAACGCCTGCCTGCTCACATCCTGCTGACCGCGGGAAACACCGGTCGCGTGACGCGCGGCCCGGCCTGGGCCGACCATCCGCGTCCCGCTTCTGCCGGCTTATTGCCCGGCTCATTGCCCGGCTGGCCGTTCCCGTTGTTCCCGTTGTTCCCGTGTCCGCGGACGCCGGCCGGCAGAGGTGGGCGAGGGTGGGCGAGGGTGGCCGAAGAGCCCGGATCCGGCGGAACAGCCCCTGGCCCGTCCCGTCCGGCTACAGTGTGCCGTTGGTATGCCGTTGGTCGACCGGACTGTGAGGGTCAGCATGCGGTGGCAGGTCCGCAACGCCGGGCAGCGGCACGGCGGTGAGGTACCGGGTGCCGCGGAGGTACCGGGTGCCGCGCATGACAACGGCCCACGGGCCGCCACCCGGCCCGGCATGGACGACATCGGAGCCGGACGCGCCACCGGCCTCCCCCGGGAGATCGTTCTCTCCGACGGCTGCCTGGCCATCTCCTGAAACACCGACGTCCCACCCGGGACCAGGACGTCGACCACCTGGGTTCGCGTGCCGCACCCGTCCGCCGGCTGATCCTTTCTTCTCATCGGGAGTATCGACGTGACACCTCCTGGCAGCGAGCCGGTGATCGTTCTGCTGTCCACCGCCGACACCGAGCTGTTGGCGGCCCGGGCCAGCGGGATGCCGTGGCGGGTGGCGAACCCGGCCCGGCTCGCCGCCGACGGCGTCCCCGGCCTGCTGCGGGGCGCGGACGCGGTGGTCGTCCGGCTGCTCGGGGGGCAGCGGGCGTGGCCCGACGGGCTGGCGGCGGCGCTCGCCGCCGGGCTGCCCACGGTCGTCCTCGGCGGGGAGGCGGTGCCCGACGCCGACCTGATGCGCCGTTCCACCGTGCCGGCCGGCGTCGCCACCGAGGCGCTCGCCTACCTGGTGGAGGGCGGCGCGGCGAACCTCGCCGAGCTGTACCGCTTCCTCGCCGACACGCTGCTGCTGACCGGGTTCGGGTTCGCCCCGCCCACGCCGATGCCCGCCGCCGGGGTGCACGGCATGCGCGCGGCGAAGACGGACCGTCCCACCGTCGGTGTCGTGTTCTACCGGGCGCACGCGACGTCCGGGAACACCGCCTTCGTGGACGTGCTGTGCGACGCGCTGGAGGCGCGCGGGGCCAATGCCCGGCCGGTGTTCGCCGCCTCCCTGCGCGGGCTGGGCTCGGCGTCCGACGACGTCCTCCCGCTGCTGGCCGGGGTGGACGTGCTGATCGTGACGATGCTCGCGGCCGGCGGCACCCGCCCGGCGGACGCGTCCGCCGGCGGGGACGAGGAGGCCTGGGACATCGGCGCGCTCGCCGCGCTCGACATCCCCGTGCTCCAGGGCCTGTGCCTGACGTCGTCGCGGGCGCAGTGGGCGGGCAGCGACGCGGGGCTGTCGCCGATGGACGCGGCCATGCAGGTCGCGATCCCCGAGTTCGACGGCCGGATCATCACCGTGCCGTTCTCGTTCAAGGAATCCGGGCCGGACGGGGTGCCCGTCTACCTGGCCGACCCCGAGCGCGCCGCCCGGCTGGCCGGGACCGCCGCCCGGCTCGCCCGGCTGCGCCACGTCCCGAACGTCGAGAAGAAGATCGCGCTGGTGCTGTCGTCGTACCCGACCAAGCACGCCCGGGTCGGCAACGCCGTGGGCCTGGACACCCCGGCGTCCGCCATCCGGCTGCTGGCCGCGCTGCGGGCCGCCGGCTACGACCTGGGCGAGAACGGGCCGGGCGGACGGGGTGTCCCCACCGACGGGGACACGCTCATCCACACGCTCATCGCCGCCGGCGGGCACGACGTCGAGTGGCTGACCGAACAGCAGCTCGCGGCCGCCCCGGCACGGGTGCCGGCGGGCGTGTACCGGCGCTGGTTCGACGCGCTGCCGGCGTCCCTGCGCGAAGGGATGCTCCGGCACTGGGGCGATCCGCCCGGCAGCCTCTACGTCGACCCGCCCGTACTCACTCCCGGTGACGTTCCCGGCGGCTCCGGCGGCGGGAACGACCGGGGCGGCGCAGGCGGCGGGGGTGGCGGCCGGCCGCGGCCCGCGGACGGGCCGGAGCCCGCGATCGTGCTGGCCGCGCTGCGGTTCGGCAACGTCCTGCTCATGATCCAGCCGCCGCGCGGGTTCGGAGAGAACCCGGTGGCGATCTACCACGATCCGGACCTGCCGCCGTCCCACCACTACCTGGCCGCCTACCGCTGGCTGGACGAGGAGTTCGGCGCGGACGCGGTCGTGCACCTGGGCAAGCACGGCACGCTGGAGTGGCTGCCCGGCAAGGGCCTCGGCCTGTCGGCCGGGTGCGCGCCGGACGCGGTCCTCGGCGACCTGCCGCTGGTCTACCCGTTCCTGGTCAACGACCCCGGGGAGGGCACACAGGCCAAGCGCCGGGCGCACGCGGTCATCGTCGACCATCTGGTGCCGCCGATGGCCCGCGCCGACACCTACGGTGACATGGCCCGGCTGGAACAGCTCCTGGACGAGCACGCCACCCTGGCCGCGCTCGACCCGGCCAAGCTGCCGGCGGTCCGCGCCCAGATCTGGACGCTGATCCAGGCCGCCCAGCTCCACCACGATCTCGGGCTGGACGAGCGTCCCGGCGACGACGACTTCGACGACTTCCTGCTGCACGTCGACGGCTACCTCTGCGAGGTGAAGGACACCCAGATCCGCGACGGCCTGCACATCCTCGGCGACGTCCCGGCCGGGGACGCGCGGGTGAACCTGGTGCTGGCGATCCTGCGGGCGTCGCAGGTGTGGGGCGGCACGGCGGGGGCGCTGCCGGGCCTGCGGGCCGCGCTCGGCCTGGTCGAGGGCGGCGGTGCCGCGCGGGTGAAGGTCGACGGTTTCGAGGCGGCCGCCCGCGCGCTCGTCGCCGGCATGGAAGCCACCGGCTGGGACCCGGCCGCGGCGGCCAGGGTGTGCGCGGACGTCCTCACGGACAGTGTTCTTCCCACTGACGCTCTCCCATCCGGCGCCGCCCAGCCCGCCGCCGAGGAGAACGCGGGGAGCATGACCACGGGCAGCGGCAGCGCGGGGAGCAGCGGCAACACCGCCGCAGGCGCCGCCGGCAACGCCCTCGCCGAAGCTCCCGGCACCGTCGAGGGCATCGGAGCCACCGGAGCCACCGGGGACGCCGAAGCGGCCGAAGACACCGGGACAACCGGCGGCGGCGAGGCTGGCGGCGGCGAGGCTGGCGGCGGCGAGGCTGGCGGCGGCGCCTGCGGCCCCGGGTACGCCGAGGTCGAACGGGTGCTCGCGTTCGCCGCCGCCGAGGTGGTGCCGCGCCTGGACCGGACCTCCGACGAGATCACCAACGTGCTGCGGGCGCTGGGCGGCGGGTTCGTGCCCCCCGGGCCGTCCGGCTCGCCCACCCGGGGGCTGGTGGGCGTGCTGCCGACCGGGCGGAACTTCTGCTCGGTCGACCCGAAGGCGATCCCGTCCCGGCTGGCCTGGGAGACCGGCCGGGCGCTCGCCGACTCGCTGCTGGCCCGCCACCTCGCCGACACCGGCTCCTACCCGGCCTCGGTGGGCCTGACCGTCTGGGGCACCTCCGCCATGCGCACGCAGGGTGACGACATCGCGGAGGTGCTGGCGCTGCTCGGCTGCCGTCCGACCTGGGACGACGCCTCCCGACGGGTGACCGGTTTCGAGGTGGTGGCGCTGGCTGAGCTCGGCCGGCCCCGGGTGGACGTGGTGGTGCGGATCTCCGGTTTCTTCCGGGACGCCTTCCCGCACGTGATCGCCCTGCTCGACGACGCGATCACCACCGTCGCCGGGCTCGACGACGAGGCCGACGCCGACAACCTGCTCGCCGCGCACGTCCGCGCCGACCTCGCCCGCGACGGCGCCGCCCACGGCGACCGGCGGCGGGCGACCAGCCGGATCTTCGGCTCGAAGCCAGGGGCGTACGGCGCCGGCCTGCTGCCCCTGATCGACTCACGGGAGTGGCGTTCGGACGCCGACCTCGCCGAGGTGTACGCGGTCTGGGGCGGCTACGCCTACGGCCGCGGCCTCGACGGGCGTCAGGCCCGCGCCGACATGGAGCAGGCGTTCCGCCGCATCCAGGTGGCGGTGAAGAACGCCGACACCCGCGAGCATGACCTGGTCGACTCCGACGACTACTTCCAGTACCACGGCGGGATGGTGGCGGCGGTGCGGGCGCTCACCGGCGCGTCCCCGGCCGCCTACATCGGCGACAGCGCCGTACCGGACGCGGTGCGCACCCGCACCCTGCGGGAGGAGACCCACCGGGTCTTCCGCGCCCGGGTGGTCAACCCGCGGTGGATCGCGGCGATGCGCCGCCACGGCTACAAGGGCGCGTTCGAGCTGGCCGCGACCGTGGACTACCTGTTCGGCTACGACGCCACCGCCGGTGTCGTCCAGGACTGGATGTACGAGTCGCTGGCCGCCTCCTACGTCTTCGACCCGGAAACCCGCGACTTCATGCGGGCGTCCAACCCGTGGGCGCTGCGCGGCATCGCCGAACGCCTGCTGGAGGCCGCCGACCGCGGCCTGTGGGAGAAGCCGGACCCCGCCACCCTCGACGGCCTCCGCCAGACCTACCTCGACCTCGAAGGCGACCTCGAAGGCCCCGGCGAGAACACCTGACCGGATACCGCCGGCGGGAACACCCGGCACCGGCCCGGCTCCCGCCCCGGGCTGGTCGCCGGCCATGCACCGGCGGCCGTTGCCACGCGGGAGAATGGTGGCCACAGATGGGCCCGCGGGCCGCCCGGTGTCGTGGGCGGCCCGCGGATTTCTCTCCCCGTCGTCCGGCGGAAAGGTGCCGGTGCGCGCCGGCGGTCTCAGGCACGATGTCCCGGCCGTGGGATTCCTGCGGGCGCCGTCATGGCCGGCATGAGCCAGCCGGCGGCTGACTGTCCCACCGGCTTTCCCGGCGGACGAACGGGGTCGTTCACCCGGCTCCCGTCACCATGGGGCCGGTGACTCCCACCTACTTGCAGGACTTGCCCTGCACCTACTTGCAGGACTTGCCCTGCACCTACTTGCAGGATTTGTCCTGTGCCTACTTGTAGGACTCGTCCTGGTGGAACTTGCCGTGCCCGTCGTACCAGCCATGGCCGTCGTACCATTTGCCGTGGTCGTACCAGCCATAACCGTACCAGTCGTGGTCGAATTTCTTGTGGTCGAAGTCCTTGAAACCATATGACTTGAAGTCGTACTTACCGTAGTCGTACCCGCTCCCGTACGACTTGTCGAAATGGCCCGTTGACGGAGCCGCCTGCGCGGCCGCCGGGGCGACCAGGACCGCAGAGAGGGCCACGCCCACCGCGGGCAGCAGGTACAGGGGCTTTTTCACGAGCTTCATGTCGTTTCCCTTCATGGTCGGCCGGTAAGCCGCTGGCTTCAGGAACCGGCGCCTTGCTCCAGGATGCCCGGCCGCCGTGTGATGGTAAACATTGCCATCTTCACCCGTTTTTCTGACGGGGCGTGACAGTGGCGGATGCGGTTCCGCCGGCCGGCCGTTAACATTTCCGCCCCATCCGTCCCGGCGCACGGTCCCGGAAGCGGCCGGAGAACCACCGGCACCGGTGCCCCGCGAAAGCATCGGCTAATACGATGGCGGCCCGCCGCCCACCGGGCGGGAACTGTCCGGATTCTCCGCCCGGTTCACACCACCACACATCCCCCCGGCCCCGGCGGTGGCGGTGGCGGTGGCGTCGCACGCCCACCGCGCCCGGAGCTCACCCGACGGGGTCCGGCGACGGGAGCAGACCATGGTCACAGGTGCGGGGACGGGTGAGGACGGCGCCCGGTTCCAGCTCGTCCTCCCCGCAGCCGGATGGAGTAGGTGGCACCGCGTGGCTGGACCGCGTGACCGGTTCCTACCCGGTGGACGGCTGGGAGGGGCGGGCCGGCCGGCGGCCGCGGCGGCGTGGACGCGGGGTGACGCCCGGCTCGCGGGTGCCGCGGTGGTCGAGCATGAGGGCGAACGGGCGGCCGGGCGCCTGCCCGGCCATCGCGCGCTCCACACGGGCGAGAAGATCGTCGAAACGCGACGCGCGCAGGACCTCGGCGGAGGGCAACACCGCCCACCATCTGTCACCATCGGCGCTCTGGCCGAATATGACCACCGGCGGCTCTGTCATGACGACAACATTGCCGGTCGTCCGCGGACGACCGGCGGCAACAGAGTGAACATACGGTTACGTACAGCCAGGCGACTGGATGACGGCGCCCGGCGTCCAGGCTCGCCGTCACGCCCGTCCGCCGCATTGCCGCGTAAACCCGACAACGGCAGGGTCCTGCCGTCGAACGCGCCGCCCTCGTCGCGGGCGCCCGTCTGCGTCCGTCAGCGTCGGCTGAGCCCTGCCGGCGGCCAGGGCCCGGCCGCGCCGTCGAAGGCCACCACGAAATCCGCCGCCTCGTCCGGTGCTCCGTCGAGAGCGATACCGGCGCGGGCGGCCAACGCGACCGCCGCCAGCCCGGAATGGACCTCAAGCTTGCCGAGCAGGTTCTGGACGTGGGTGCGCACGGTGTTCGAGGACAGGAACAGCTGGGCGGCGATGGCGCCGCGGTCGAGCCCGTTCACCATGCACTGCAGGATCTGCCGTTCGCGGCGGGTGAGGGTGGCGAGCTTCCGCTGCGCGGGGGACGGCTGCGCCGACCGTGCCAGCTCGGTGAGAACAGCCCCCAGCAGGGACGGCGGAAACCAGCTCTCACCGTCACGAATACCTCGTACCACGGATATCAGGTGGCGCAGGCCCAGCCGTTTCGGCACCCACGAACGTACTCCGGCGCGTACCGCGGCGGCGGCCAGACGTGGGTCGTCCAGATCGGTCACAACGATCGTCGGCAGCCGTTCGCACAGCCGTCGCAGTCGCCTGGCGAGTTCGGCCGCGTCTTCACCGAGCAGTTCCACGTCAAGTAGAAGAATGTCCACCTGACGCATGTCCAGAATCCTGTTCGCCGTCTCCAGGCTGGGCACCGCGTCCAGCACCGTGAAATCGTTCTCGATACGTATGGCGGCGGCGATGACACTGCTGAAGGCACGCTGGGAATCGACGATCAGTAGCCGGCTCGGTTGCATGCTGGACATGTACCGTCCGGGTGCTTCCAGCACACCTCCGACGCACCTGCGATCAGCCCGGGAATCGCTCGCGGAAGGGCCGGCCGAAGGCGCGTCAATTGTGGAAGAAGCCCTGTCGTGGCAGGGGCCCCGGCAGGGCAGGAACCTCAGGATCCCTGTCGTGGGAGGGCCGGCCGGGGCCGCGAGGGAAAGCGGGGTCAGCCGGCGCGGTCCAGCAGGCCGGACCTGGCCGCCAGCGCGGCGGCTTCCAGCCGGCTGTGTACGCCGAGTTTGGTCAGCACGTTCTGGATGTGCGAGCGTGCCGTGTTCACCGTGATACCGAGATCCGCCGCGAGAACGGCGGTGCTCTGCCCCCGCCCGAGCCGGACGAGCACGTCCCGCTCCCGGCTGGTCAGCAGGGTGTCAACGGTGGCCGGCGCGCCGGAGCGGCGGGGGGTGCGCGCACCTCGCACGACGGCGCACACGTCGGTCATCGTCTTTCCACGGCCGACGCGTTCCGCGATCGCGATGACCCGTTCGATGTCCTGCGTCTTGGACGCCATCCCGCCGGCACCGGCCCGGATGGCGGCACTGATCGCCGCGACGTCGGTGGAGCCGGTGAGCAGCAGCAGATTCGTCACCGGTGCCAGGCCGGCGAGGGAACGAATCAGATCCAGGCCGTCGCCGTCCGGGAAACCGAGGTCGATCATCCCCAGGTCGGGCCGGTGACATCGGATCGCGTTCTCGGCGTCGGCGGCGGTGAACGCCACCGCGCACACCGTCCAGCCGCGCGCGGTCAGCATCGTCGCCATACCTTCGACGAACATGCGATGGCCGTCGCAGAGAACCACCCTCACGACACGCCCCGACGGATACCGCGGGCCGTGTCGGTCGGCGCCATCATAAACTTCCCCCAATACTCGCGAAATCTCTTCGCCCGACAACCGTGTCCTCGCTCGACAACGAGGACCACTGACTCGTACCCGGCCACCGCGGCGGTATGCCGTATGCGCTCCGCGACACAGCGCGCGGCCCGGCCGGGACCGCCTTCAGTAGCGCAGAATCAGCCGGTTGTCGGGCTTGAGAATTATCTTTCCTCTTGTGGTGTCCGGTATGGGCACCCCGGTGGGGAACACGAGCAGTTCGGGATCGGCGGTACGGGCCCCGGTCCCAGACGTCGATCTGGCCGATGACGCGGGCGGCGAGCTGGCGGCCGTCGGGGCCGTGGCCGATGGCGCCGAGCTGCCAGCGTCCCGGCGTGGCTGTCCGGCGGATGGTGAGGTAAGCCAGTGAGCCGCCCTCGACCAGAGCGGGGCTGCGGGACGCGACCGCCGGTGTGCACAGCCCGGACGCGGCCGCCCGCTGGTCGGCCTCGATGCGGACCGTGCCGTCATCGGCAGCCAGGAGGTTGCTGCCGGCCCCGATGACCCTTGGCGCACTCCCCGCGCGACCGGCGGCGGCGACGAGTTCGGGAAAGTCGCCAGGGTCGTCGAGGACGGCCACTTCCTGGGCGGGGCCACCGAGGGCGCAGCGTGGTCAGCGAGGCGAGTGGGACGTTCGTGGCCAGCCACATGAACGGGGTCTCCTCGTGCCCTCTGTGCGTGCCCTCCAGCGCCACCAGGCTACGCGTGGATGCGGCCGCGACCCTGTCGGCGGCCTCGATGGCCTGGCTCGCCGTCGACGCGGCGAGTGCGGTGCGCAGCTCGGCGAGGCGGGTGCGGACGCGGCCGGAGTCTTGTCCGGCGGTCAAAGCGAGTGCCTGATCGGTGGCCTGGACCGCGCCATCTGGCTGGCGGGTGAGCAGCATGGCCTGGGCGAGGGATACCCCGTGCAGCAGGCGGTTGCGCGGCTGGCTGTGCCCGAACAGGCGCAGTCCATCGTCCAACAGCGGGATGGCCTGCTCCGGCCGTCCCGCCTCCAGCCAGGAGCGGCCAGCGTCGGCGACCCCGGGGTACACCACCCCTGGATCGGTCGGCGCCGGACTACTGGTCGAACTTGCCGTCGCGGATCGGCATACGGGCGGAATCATCGGCGACTGCCACTGGCGGTGGCCGCGCTGGCGCGGCGCGGCATGTATCCGTCGGGTACGGCAGGGGAATCATCCGGGATTTGGTGGGCATCACCATCGGTACCGGGATTCCATGCGCATCCGGACATATCCCGACGAACGGTGAGCGACATGATTCCCGCGGTCGCGGCACGGATGGTCCGCGCTGACTCCATGTGTTTCGCCGGACTGTCGGCGTGATGATACCGATGTGTGCGTCCATACGTCGTTGTTCGGATTTGGGTGTACCGGGAGGAAGCTGTTAGGGTGCCTCCGCCCGGGGGGGTTCGTTCCCGTGAGGAAGTAGTGTGCCCAGAAATCACCTGCCCGCGCCGTTGTCCGGTCCGTTCGAAATATCCGGATCGTCCACTCCGTCCGGCCCGGATGTTCCCCGCGGTCCGCGATCCCGGGCCCGGCACCGAGCTGCCGTGTTGCTGTCGGCTCTGCTGGCGCTGGTGGCGGGCGCCGGTCTCCAGGCCTGCCAGGAGCCGCGGCCGCCGGCGCCCACCCCGCCGCCCCCCTCGGCCGGCGCACCGGCGCCAGCGCTCTACGCGCCGACGAGCCCGTGGAACACCCCGGTCCCAGGGGACGCGCAGGCCGACGCGCACTCGGCCACGATGCTGCACACGGTCGTCGAGGCCGCGCGATCACGAAGCTTCGTGATCGCGGTCGGGGAGTGGTCGAGGCCGCTGTACCACGCCGACGCGGCCACCCCACGACACACCGTCACACTGACCGCCCCGTGGGCACCGGCGTCGACGATCTCCGACGTCCCGATCCCCGCGAACGCCGTCCCCGACCCGGCCGGCGACGGCCACATGGTGATCGTCGACCGTGCGACCGGGTGCGAGTACGACTTCTGGCAGGCGGTGCGGGGCGCCGACGGCGGATGGTCGGCGTCCTGGGCGAACGCGACCTCCACGGCCGGGCCGGGCTGGTACCCCCGCGGCCTGTCGGCGACCGGTTCGGGCGCGGCCGGTGCCGCGGGGGTGATCCGCCCCGAGGAGCTACGGGACGGCGAGATCCGGCACGCCCTGTTCTTCGCCTATCCGGACACGAGAGCCGGCGCCCCCGTCCTGCCGGCCACCGAGGGCGACGGGCGGAGCACGAATGCCGGCGCGATCCCCGAGGGTGCGCGCCTCCAGCTCGACCCGGGCGTGGACCTCTCCGCCCTCGGCCTCAACCCGTACGAAACGATCGTTGCTCGCGCGCTCCAGCGGTACGGGATGATCCTCGGCGACACGGGCGGCGGCGTCGGTCTCGTCGCGCAGAACCCGCTGTCGACCACGGTGCCCTACCCCTGGGGGGACCAGACGTACGTCGACCTGCCGCCCAGCCTGCTCACCCACATGCGGGTCCTCGCCCTCGGCCAGCCGCACGACAACACCGCCTCCCTCGAGCCCACCCCCTGCGCGACCCTGCGCTAGATCACGAGTCAGCGCGCAGTCACGTCACGTCCTGTGACCAAACGTCGACGATGGGGCCGGACCTGGTTACTTCACGCGTACGGGGGCAGAGGAGCGGACATGGACCGAGCGAGCCTCCTCCGCGACAGCATCGGCTGGGACGTGACGAACTGGTCGAGATGCCTGTCCTTCTGGGAGGAGCACAGCAGGTTCCGGGGAAACAGCAGGTTCCGGGACGACGGCGGATTCCGGGGGAAAAATGGCGGGGCAGACGCGGCCACCCCCAGCGTCCTCGAGATCGGTTTCGGTGGGACGCATGGTGGCCTCTCGCTGTGGCTGGCCACGAAGGGATTCCAGGTCGTGTGCTCCGGCCTTCAGGAGCCGTCGCCGGCCGCCCGGCGGCTGCACGCCGAGTACGGCGTCGGCGACGCGGTCACCTACGAGCGGATCGACGTGCTGAACCTCCCGTACACGGCCGCCTTCGACGTCGTCGCCTTCAAGTCCCTGCTGCCGGGAATGACCACCGGCGGTGACAGCTGGCCCGTCCCGCAGCGGAAGGCGGTCGCGAACATGTACCGGGCGCTGAAACCCGGCGGCGAGCTGTGGTTCGCGGAGAACGCGGCGGGGACGAGAATCCACGGTTTCTTCCGCACCCATTTCGGCTGGGGCCGGAAGGGATGCAGTTATCTGTCGGCCGAGGATGCCGTCGGGCTGTTGTCCGCGTTCGGGACGGTCGACTACACGACGCTGGGGATACTCGGTGGATTCGGCCGTTCCGAACGGCAGCGGCGGGCGCTCGGCACCGTCGACCGGGCCCTGTGCGAACGGGTCACCCCGCGGAACTGGCGGTACATCATCGCCGGTGTCGCCCGCGGGGATATCCAGGGGGAAACCGGATGGCACGCCGAGCACGAACGTCCCGGGAAAGAGCCTCCCAAGGTCGGCACGCCGGACGTGGCAGCTCGCCCGGCACCCTGACATGGCGGCCGAGAATGCCGGGACGGAGGGCGCCGTGCCACCGGCCGGCCAGCGTGACATCACGGTCTGGAACACCCCGGACGGGAACACCCTGGCCCGAAGAACAGCCGACCAGGAAACGGCAGACCAGGAGACAGCAAACCGAGAGGAAACAGACCGGGAAACGACGGACCAGGAAATGACAGAGCGGGAAACGATAGACGTCATCATCTCGACATATGACGAGGAACGCTACGTCGGGTGCTGCCTGGACGCAGTGCTGGCGCAGGACTATCCGGCGGAACTGGTGCGGGTCTGGCTGGTCGACGGCGGCTCCCGGGACCGCACCGTCGCGATCGCGGCCGAACGGGCGGCCACCGACCGGCGCCTGAGCGTGATAGCCGACGGGCGGCGCCGCAACCTGCCCGCGGCGTTGAACCTCGCCATCAGCCTCTCCGGCAACGGCCTGGTCGCGAAGGTGGATGCGCACGGCTACCCGGAGCGTGACTTCCTGCGCCGTGCTGTCGCCGTGCTGCGGGACGGCCCGCCCGACGTCGCCTGTGTGGGCGGACGGCCGCGGCAGCACGGCGACACCCGGTTCGGCGCGGCGGCCGCACTCGCCCGCACGTGCCGTTTCGGTGTCGGGGGCAGCGAATACGCGGGCCGGGCGGAACACGCGTTCGTCGACACCGTCCAGTGCGGGATCTACCGGCGGGCGGCGCTCGAACGTGTCGGCCTTTTCGACCCCGACATGGTCTGCGGCGAGGACGAGGAGCTGAACTGGCGGCTGCGGCGGGCCGGCTACCGCATAGTGCTCGACACCTCGATCGGGTTCCACTATCTGGCTCGGCCCTCCTGGCGGGCCGCGTTCGGCCAGTACTACGGATATGGCCGGGCCCGGGTACGGGTGTGCCGGGCACACCACGGCATGCTCCGGCCCCGGCATCTGGCGCCGGCGTCCTTCCTGCTCGCACTTGTGGGGCTGGCGGGAGCGTCGGTCTTTGCGTCCAGAACGCATCGGGCGGTCCTTGCCGCCAGGGCGCGGACGGCCCTCACCGTTGGTGCGCTGGCATATCCCGCCGCCGCGTCGCTGTCGGCGGCCACGGCGGTGAGACGCGCGCGCCGAGGCGGGCCCGTTCCCGGCATGACCGTCGCCGGGGGCCACCCGGACGGGTTTCCGGCGATGACAGCCAGGGTCGCGGCCTGTTTCGGGGCGCTGCACGCGGGCTACGCCCTCGGCACCCTGCGCGGGCTTCTCGACCGGCCACGGCGACACGGCTGAAACGGCTGAAACGAAAAAACGGGTCATCCGTCGCCGCGGAATGTGTTCACCGTCGCCGCCCGGGAGGGCACCAGCCGCGCTGAGAAGCGCAGGCCGACGCGCCCGAGCACGCGCGCGTCACCCCATCGCGGGACAAGAATGCCCCAGCCCGTCCCCAACGCCCGCGCGAAGATGACCGCGACCGCGATCCCGCCGGCCGAATACGCCAGCACCGAGGCGACCGACGCTCCGACACCGCCGTGCCCGGGGATGAGCATGATGTCGAGCGCCACCGTGGCGGCGAACGCGATGCCCACCGCGGCGGTCTCCAGCAGCGGTTTCCCCCGCGCGGTCAGCGCGTTGCCCAGCAGCTTGAGCGCGACGACCCCGAACGCGCCCACCGTCAGAACGCGCAGCTGGACGACCGAGTCCTGGAACTCGGCGCCGAAGACGGTCACGCAGAGAAAAGGCGCGGCCAGGACCAGACCGGCGCCGACCAGAAACGTGATAAGGACCGCCACCCGGAACACGGCCGCGGCCTGCGGGCCGGCATCGCCCCCATGGGAACGCACCAGGTCCGGGCGCTGCACGGCGGCCAGCGCCGTCGGCAGATAGAACAGCGCCTCGGCCCAGGCGACCGCCACGCTGTAGACACCCAGCTGGTGGGCACCGGCGATGGCGCCGACGAGCCACTGGTCGAGCTTGTAGTTGGCGAGCAGCATCGTCTGCCCGGCGTGCGCCTTCATCCCGAAGCCGAGCGACCGTCGCGCCAGGCGCAGGTCGGGGCGGCCGAACCCGGCCGCGCGGCGTCCCACATACCAGGCCATCAGCGCGGTGCCCAGCACCTGGCCGCCGATGCAGGCGGCGACCGCGACGGCGACGCTGAGCATGCCGAGGGCGGCGAGCAGGCCGTCGACGGTGACGTTCACCAGCGGGGCGAGCAGGTACACCGCGTTCGCGAACCCGAAGGCGTAGTCGGCCTGTGCCAGGAACAGCAGGTAGACCTGCATGATCAACAGTGGGACCGATGCGAGGACCAGCCAGCGCAGCCCGGCCGACGAATGCCCGCCGACCTGGGGGAAGAGCGCGATCAGGCCGCCGACCGCGCCGGCGGCGGCCGTCCCCAGCAGGAGGGCGAGCAGCACCGAGTTGGTCGCCAGCGCCGGCCGCAGCCCGGGTTCGGCCGAGGCGAAGTTGACGTTCGCCTGTTCCACGCCCAGCAGGGAGAGCTGGGAGACGACGTAGGCGATCACCGTGAGGAAGGCGACGTCGCCCCGGCCCGTGGCGCCCAGTGACCGCGCGACGATCAGGACGTTGGCGAGGGAGAGGACGGCGACCGCAAGCTGTGTGCCCCAGGTCGCGAGCGCCGACGAGACGAAGCTGGGATGCCGGGGGCCGCCGTCGCCATCCCCCCGCCAAGGCGCGGCCATTCTCGGCAGCCTATATCCACTGTCCGCTGTCCGCCGCTCGCCGTCCGCTCACGGCCGTCCGCTCACGGCCGTCCGCTCACTACCGCGCGTTCTTCTTCGCGTCCTCCTGGCGCACCGGCCCGGGAGGCGACGGGCCAGCGGCTCTCGGCCCTGCCGCTGTCGTCCGTCGTCCCCGCCGTCCCCGCCGTTGCCGGCGCGCCAGGAGGACTGGCCCGCTGCCGGGAGCCGGACTACGCTGATGACTATCCGCTTAATGCCAATGATCAAAGGTGGCAATCTTGCCTCCTCTGGCCGTTCTTGTGCCGCTTTTTGGCATTCTTTGTCACCGAACACCGATCGGGATGACCGAATGATGACCGAACATGGACGGACGCCTGGGCGTCTACTCCGACGACGTCTTCCGGCTTGAGCGGACCGCCGACGGTCCGCGGATCTCCTCCGACCAGGCGTTCCTCCTCTTCACCTGCGCGGTCGGGCAGCACTTCGACCGGCTCGTCCTCTTCGGCCGCACACTCCGCGCGGACCGGCCCGCGGACCACGTCCTGCCGCCCGGCACCGAACTCGTCGCGCTGCCGTACTACGCCAGCCTGCGCCGGCTGGGCGCGTTGGCGCGCGCGGCGGCCGGCACCGCCACCGGGATGTGGCGGGGACTGGCGCGGGTGGACGTCGTGTGGGTGCTCGGGCCGAACCCGTTCGCGATGCTCCTGATCGCGCTCGCTCTCCTGCGGCGCAGACGGGTCGTCCTCGGGGTCCGTCAGGACACCCCCGCCTACTTCCGCAGCCGCCTGCCCGGCCGCCGGTGGGCACCGGCGCTCGTGCCGGTCTGGGCACTGGACAGGAGCTACCGTCTGTTGGCGCGGTGGCTGCCGACAACGGTCGTCGGGACGGAACTCGCCCGCGGATATGGCTCCCGCCGATCCCGTTCCGGCGCCCGGCCTCGACTCCGGCCTCGACTCCGGTTGTGGTTGCGGTTACGCCGATGGGAACAGCGCCGGTGGGCCGGGTTTCCCGGCCACGGGTTTCCCGGCCACGGGTTTCCCGGCCACGGCGGGCGGCGGCGGGCGGCGGTCCTGCCGATGACGGTCACCCTGGTCCCCGCCCGGGACGTCGCCACGGCCGTGCCACAGCGTGACTGGACAGGGCCACTCGAACTGCTCGCCGTCGGCCGTGTCGACCGGGAGAAGAACCCCCTGCTGCTCGTCGACGCCCTCGCCCACCTGGAGCGGCAGCGGCCGGGGCGCCATGTGCTGCGGCTGCTCGGCCGCGGGCCGCTGGAGGACGCGGTCCGGCGGCACGCCCGCCGGCTCGGCGTCGACGGGCGCGTCGTCTTCGGGGGTTACGTCCCCTTCGGCCCGGCTCTGCTGCGGTTCTACCGGCAGGCGCACATCCTCGTGCACGTCTCGCTCACCGAGGGTGTGCCGCAGGTGCTGATGGAGGGCCTTGCCTGTGGGACGCCCGTCGTGGCGACCGACGTCGGCGGCGTGCGCGCCGCGCTCGACGGGGGACGCGCCGGCCTGCTCGTGCCGCCCTCGGACGTCGGGGAGCTGGTGGCCGCGATCAACCGCCTCGTCGACGACGCCGGCCTGCGGGATCGGCTGGTCGCCCACGGCCTGGACACGGCCCGGGCGGTGACCCTGGAAGCCGAGGCCGGCCGGGTCGCCCGCTTCATCGCCGGGGGGAGGCCGGGCCCGGGCGGCTCCCGCCACCCGCATCTGGCGTAGCGGAGTTGGTGCCGATGGGGGAGCCGGTGGCGGCAGGGGCGGACGTACGGTGACGATGCGGTTTCCAGACCCGTCGGCGACCGGTGGAACACCTGCCCCGGGCCGTCCGGCCCGGCCTCCGGCCCCCGGATCCAGCGGGATCCGCCGGACCCAGCCCGGCCACCGGTGGAATCCGCCGGGCCCGGCTGGCGGTGCGCCACCGGCCGACGTGGAAAGCAGGGGGAGGACGTGGTCCGTCGTACGGACGATTTTCATGCGGCCGAACCGGCTCCGACCGCCACGGCCGGGATATCGGAGCGCATCCGGCGAGCTTTCACCACCATCTCGGCACCGGATATCTCGGCACCGGATATCTCGGTGACCGGAATCTCGGTGACGGGAATCTCGACGACAGATATCTCGGCGCCGGGACCCATGACGACAGAACCCGCGCGGGCGGAACATCCGGTAGCGGAACGCGCGCATTCGGCCGCGGGGTGCCCGTCCAGCGAAGGATCCGTCTTCCGCGGAATGCCCAGCGCGACGGGTGCGACCGGGCGGACCCGCGGGGAGGCACTTCTCGCTGGGACGAAGATGGTCGCCGAGATGCTGCTGGCGGCTGTCCTGCTGCTGCTGGCCCTGCCCGCGCTGCTCCTGATCGCTCTTGCCATCAAGATCGAATCAAGGGGGCCGGTGTGCTACCGGGCGCTGCGGGTGGGCCATCAGGGCAGGCCACTGGCCGTCCTGAAATTCCGGAAAATGCGGGTGGGGACGTCGGGGCCGCCGGTGACGGCGACCGGCGACGAACGGTTCACCCGTATCGGCGCCTTTCTCGCGCGCCGGCGCATCGACGAGATCCCCCAGCTGTGGCACGTCCTGCGCGGGCAGATGAGCCTGGTCGGCCCGAGACCGGAGGATCCCAGGTTCGTGGCCCTGCACCCGCGGGCCTATCAGGAGATCCTGACGGTCCGTCCCGGTCTGTCGGGATGGACCCAGCTCGTCTTCCGGGACGAGGGCGACCTGATCGGCGCCGGGCGGGACGTGGACCCGGTACGCCGCTACGTCGACGACCTGCTGCCGGAGAAGGTGCGGCTCGACCGCCTGTACGCCGGTGACCGTCGGCTCACCACCGACTGCAAACTGCTGCTGTGGACCCCGCTCGTGCTGTTCTGCCGTTTCGATGTCGAATACGCCGGGAAAGCAGAACATGACGGGGGAACCGAGCTCCACAGCAAGTCCGGGCACGACGGGAAAACCGTCGGGTGCGACGGGCGAAAAGAGCTCTTCCGGCTGGTCCGGAATTCTTCTGCCAACGACACGCGAGCCGGACGTGCCACCTGCCGGAGCAGACGGGTTCCGCACCGGGGGGCCGAGGATGGGGATGCCGATGAACGGGACGAACGGGATGAACGGTCTGTCGCACATCAGGGCGGTTGTCCTTGCCGGCGGGCTCGGCACCAGGCTGCGCCCGTACACGACAATCATCCCCAAACCACTCGTGCCGGTCGGTGAACGCCCGATCCTGCAGCACATCATCGACCGGCTGCGAGCCGTCGGGGTGACCAGGATAGATCTCTGCGTGAACTATCTGGGCGGGCTCATCGCGGCCTATTTCTCCCAGGCCCGGCTCGAACCGGGCCTGGAGCTGCACTGGCACTGGGAGGAAAGACCGCTGGGCACGGCCGGAGCGCTGCGGGCCGTCCCCGGTCTCGACCAGACGTTCATCGCCATGAACGGCGACGTGCTGACCGGCCTCGACTACCGTGAACTGGTCGACTTCCATGTCGAGGCCGGCGCCGCCCTGACCATCGCCACCCACAAGAACCCGGTCGACATCGATCTCGGCGTGCTCGAGACCACGGACGGTTATGTCAGCTCCTACCGGGAGAAACCGACGCTGCACTACGACGTGAGCATGGGCGTCTACATCTACGAGCCGCGGGCGCTGAAATACCTCCCGCGTGGTGAATGCCAGTTCCCGGAACTGGTCCAGCGCCTGCTCGCGGCCGGTGAGAAGGTCGCGGCATATCCCAGTGACGCCCCCTGGTACGACATCGGCACGCCCCAGGAATACGAACGGGCGGTACAGGACGTCTCACTTCTCACCGAGCAGTGACAATGACGAAACAGGCCATGACAGAGCAGGCCATGACGAACCGGGCCGAGGCGGGCTGGGCCGTGCCGCTGTCGGATCTCGTCATCGCGGACGACGACCTGCGGGCGGTGACCGACACCTACCGGTCGGGATGGCTCAGCATGGGCCCGCGCACCCAGGAGTTCGAGGGGCTTTTCGCGCGCTTCGTCGGCACCCGGCACGCCGTCGCGGTCACGAACGGGACCGCGGCGCTGCACCTGATGTGCCTGGCGGCCGGGCTGACCGCCGGGGACGAGGTGATCGTCCCGTCGCTGACGTTCGTGGCGACCGCCAACGCCGTGCGCTACACGGGCGCGACACCGGTCTTCGCCGACATCGCCGGGCTCGCGCGGCCGTGGCTGTCCGCGGCCGGCTGCGAGCAGCTGATCACAAGCCGGACGAAGGCCGTCCTGTACGTCGCCTACGGCGGGCACCCCGGGGAGATCGGCGCCCTGCGCGACCTGTGCGCCCGCCGCGGCCTGATCCTCCTCGAGGACGCGGCACACGCCGCCGGGTCGTGGTGGCACGGCCGCCACCTGGGCACCTTCGGCGCCGCCGGCGCCTTCAGCATGTTCGCGAACAAGAACCTCGCGGCCGGCGAGGGCGGCGTCGTGGTGACCGCGGACCCGGTGATCGCCGACCGGGTCCGGCTGCTGCGCTCCCACGGCATGACCACGCTCACCTGGGACCGCCACCGGGGCCACGCGCAGACGTACGACGTCGTCGCACTCGGTTACAACTACCGCATCGACGAGCCGCGGGCCGCGCTGGCCGCCTGCCGGCTGCGGCGGCTGGCCGCGGAGAACCAGCGGCGGGCCCGGCTGGACGCCCGCTACCGGGCGGCGCTGGGCGGCCTCGACATCGTGATCCCGGGCCGTCCCGCGGACGACGGGTGCGCCCGCTCGCATCATCTGTTCACCGTCGTGCTGCCCGCGGACGCCGACCGGGACGCCTTTCGCGGCCACCTGTCCGACCAGGGCATCCAGACCAGCGTCCACTATCCGCCGGTCCACCGCAGCACCGTCCACGCGGCCCCGCCGGAAGCGGCCCGGCGGGAACTCCCGCTGACGGACCGGTACGCGGCACGCACGGTCACCCTGCCCATGTTCGCCCACATGCGCGACGACCAGCAGGAACAGGTCGTGGCCGCGGCGGGGAAGGCCCTGGCACTCGCCAGAACAAGCTCCCGGCGCCGGGACAGCGGCGACGGAGACGCCTGCGAGGTGACGACATGGAGCCACCGATAAAGCCACCGGAGAAACGTCCCACGACGCCATCCACACCGACGTCCCCGATGCCGGGGGCGGCTCCGGGGGCGGCTCCGGAGACGCCGCCGTGGCGGGACGGCCCCGCGTGGGGGCGGGACGACGAGCGTCCCGCCGGCGACCTGCGGGCCCTTCGGGCGCACCGGCTGCTGGTGACGCTGGTCACGCTCGCCGCGCTCGGCGGCGGCCTGCTGGCGCTCGCCCTGCGCCCGACCACCTACCACGCCAGGGCGGACGTCCTCGTGACACCGCTGGCGCAGGACGACGACCACCTGCTCGGGCTGCCGCTCGTCCGCGACCTGGGGGACCCGATCCGGACGATCCAGACCGCCGCCGCCGCCACGGACAACCGCGGCATCGCGCAGGTCACGGCCACCCGGCTCGGCGCACCCTGGACGGCGGAACGCGTCCAGCGGGCCGTCGACGTGATGCCGAAGGGGCAGACCAACATCCTTGAGGTCACGGCCGCCGCGCCCGCGGCGCGGACCGCGACGGATGTCGCGAACACGTACGCGCACTCCCTGATCGACACCCGGCAGGCCACGCTGCGGCGGCTGGTCGACGCCTCGGCCCGCCCGCTCCAGGCCCGGCTCGACGCGCTGCGCAACCAGCCCGGCGCCGCCAGCCAGCAGAGCGCCACCGCCGCCGACCTCGAGCAGCGGCTGATCGAGCTGGGCCAGGTCCGCGACAGCGGTGATCCCACCATGTCGCTGCTGCAGGACGCCGCGCTCCCGCGCTCGGCCGCGGGCGCCCCGGCCTGGCTGGTACTGACGATCAGCACGCTGGCCGGCCTCGTCCTCGGATCGGCGGCGGCGGTCATGACCGAACGGCTCGCCCGCGCCCAGCGCGGCCGGCAGGGCCCCGCCCGGGACGCCGGGCCCGTCCGCGCGACGCAGCCGCAGCCGGCCCCGGGTCCGGCGGACACGAGACCGACAGGCACGACGCCGACCGGCACAGGCTCCACCGGAACGGTACCGGCAACGGACCCGGCGGCCACGGTGGAGGCGCTGGACGGCCAGCCGGCCGGGCCCGCCCGGTGATCGCGCGGACAGTGCTCGTCACGGGGGCGGGCGGGTTCATCGGCGGGCACCTGGCCGCCGCGCTCGTCCGCGGCGGCAGCCACGTCCGCGCCTTTCTCCGGTACAACTCCCGGGGCGAGCGGGGCAGCCTGGAATGGCACGACCAGCACGTCGTCCGCGACATGGAGATCGTCTTCGGTGACCTGCGCGACGTCGAGCCGGTGGCGCGGGCGGCCGCCGGCGTGGAGGTCGTCTTCCACCTCGGGGCGCAGATCGCCATCCCGTACTCCTACGTCAACGCCCGGGACTTCTTCGAGACGAACGTCCTCGGGACCCTGAACGTCGCCGAGGCCGCGCTGCGCGCGGGGGTGCGCCGGGTCGTGCACACCTCGACGAGCGAGGTGTACGGCACCGCCCGCACCATTCCCATGACCGAGAATCATCCGCTGGCGGCGCAGTCCCCCTATGCCGCCAGCAAGACAGGCGGCGACCAGCTGATGGAGGCGTTCCACCGCTCGCACCAGCTGCCGGTGACCGTGCTCAGGCCGTTCAACACCTACGGCCCGCACCAGTCGGCCCGCGCGGTCACGACCACCGTCATCACCCAGGCGCTGGCCGGGGGGACGCTGCGCCTCGGGGAACTCGACACCCGCCGGGACCTCACCTTCGTCTCGGACACCGTCGCCGGTTTCCTCGCCGCGGCGGAGTCCGACGCCGCCGTCGGGCGGACCGTCCACCTGGGCACCGGGCACGACGTCTCGGTGGCGGAGCTCGTCACCGCGGTCGGCGATCTGCTCGGCCGGAAACTGGCCGTCGACGTCGACCGGGCCCGGCTGCGGCCGCCGCACAGCGAGGTCGCCCGGCTGGTGTCGAACCCGGCGCTGGCCCGGGAACTGCTCGGCTGGGCGCCCAGCGTCGATCTCGACACCGGGCTCACCACGACGATCGGATGGATCAAGTCGAACATGGGCCGGTTCCGCGTCGGCGAATACGCGCGATGACCGGCGTGTTCCACCCCTGGACGGCCCGGCCCGCCCGCCGGCGGGCCGGATATCGGCGACTCCCGTATCGAGTAAGGTCTGCTGGGAACAGGGCGTGCCGGCAGCGGGACACCGGCGTATCCGGCCATGGGTGTCCAGTCATACCGGACGGTGCCGTGGCGGTGACGCAGCGGAATCGGTGCACCGACCGTCCCCACGCCCGTGGGGACGGCACGCGGGCACGGCGGGCACGGCAGACGCGGACAAGGCAGACAGGGCAAGGACGACGTGATGTGTAAGAGAAGGCCCGGCGGCCGGTCACCGCTGACCGGCGCCCACGGCAGCCGGAGCGGGGGGCGGTCATGAGCAAGGTCCCCCAGACTGACGCCGAGTACCGGGCATCCACGCTCTACGCCAAGCGCCATTCGGTGGCGCACCTGCTCGCCCACGCGGTGGTGGAGAAGTTCCCGGACGCCAAGCTGGGCGTCGGCCCGCCGACCCGGGACGGCTTCTACTACGACTTCGCGCTCCCGCGTCCCCTCACCCCGGAGGACCTCACCGAGCTCCAGGAGCGGGTACGCGCCCTCATCCGCGGCGGTGTGCGCTTCGAGCGGCACGAGCTGACCACGGACGAGGCCACCACCAGGTTCGCCGACCAGCCGCTGAAGCTGGAACTCATCCGCGACATCGTCGCCGGCGGCGTCGACGACAACGGCGAGCCGATCGAGGGGCCGGTCGAGCTGTCGGTCTACGAGAGCGGTGACTTCGAGGACCTCTGCCGCGGCCCGCACATCGAGGACAGCAGCGTGGTCCACCCCGACGCGGTGGCGTTGCTGCGGGTCAGCGGCGCCTACTGGCGGGGCGACGAGAAACGCCAGCAGCTCCAGCGCATCTACGGCACCGTGATGGACTCCCCCAAGGAGCTGCGCCACTACCTGTGGCAGCTGGAGGAGGCCAAGAAGCGGGACCACCGGGTCATCGGCGAGGCGCTGGACCTGTTCGCCTTCAGCCCGGCGGTCGGCAAGGGGCTGCCGCTGTGGCTGCCGAACGGCACCGTCGTGCGCGACGAGCTGGAGACCTGGGCGCGCGAGGTCGAACGCGCCCACGGCTACCAGCGCATCGTCACCCCGCACATCACCAAGAGCGACCTGTACTACATCTCCGGGCATCTGCCGTACTACGCGGACGACCTCTACTCGCCCATCGACATCGACGGCGAGGAGTACTACCTCAAGCCGATGAACTGCCCGCACCACCACATGGTGTATAAGGCACGCCCGCGCAGCTACCGGGAACTGCCGCTGCGGCTCGCCGAATACGGCACGGTCTACCGCTACGAGCGCTCCGGCCAGCTGTTCGGGATGATGCGGGTACGCGGTTTCGCCCAGAACGACGCGCACATCTACTGCACGCGGGAACAGGCCATCGACGAGTTCCTCGCCGTCATGCGCCTGCACGCCCTCTACTACGACAAGCTCGGCATCGAGGACTACCACATGGTCCTCGCCCTGCGGGACCCGAAGAACACCGAGAAATACCACGGCGACGAGCTGATGTGGCAGGACGCCGAACGCATCACCCGCGACGCCATGGAACGCTCCGGGATTCCCTACGTCGAGGACATCGGCGGCGCGGCGCACTACGGGCCGAAAGTCGACTTCATCCTCACCTCGGTCACCGGCCGGGAGTTCGCCGCGTCCACGAACCAGGTCGACCTCTACATGCCCGAACGGTTCGGTCTCACCTTCACCAACCGGCACGGTGAGGCGGAGCAGGCGGTCGTCCTGCACCGGGCGCCGCTCGGCTCGCACGAGCGTTTCGTCGCGTTCCTCATCGAGCACTTCGCCGGCGCGTTCCCGGTGTGGCTCGCCCCGGTCCAGGTACGGGTCGTCCCGATCAGCGACCGGCAGGCCGACGGCGCCGCCGCCGTCTGGCGCCGCCTGCGCGACGCGGGTGTCCGCGCGGAACTCGACGACAGCGACAACACGATGCAGGCGAAGATCCGCAGGGCCGAGCAGCAGAAGGTGCCCTACGTCGCGGTCATCGGCGACCGTGAGCTGGAGAACGACTCGGTGTCCGTCCGCGCCCGCGGGCGGCGCAACCTGGGCTCGCGGCCCGTCCCCGAGCTGATCGAGAAGCTCGGCCGGCTCATCGCCGACCGCGCCATGACCCTCGACCTGGACCCGGCCGGCTGACCCCGCCCCGCGCACCGGCCCTGTCTCCCGCCGGGTGTCCTTCCCCCACCGCGCGGGCTGCTGCGGGAAAGAGACACCCGGCCACGGGGAACGGCTCACGACGAGCTGCCCACCGGGCTTCTTTCCGGCCGGCCGTGGAGCATTCCCTCGGTGGACGAGCTCCCCACGGGCGGACCCGGGCTGTCGGTTGCCGCCCGCAGCAGCGCCGGGCCCAGCGCGAGCAGGAACCACAGGCGCTTGTCTGTCGCGTTGGACAGGAAGACACCTGAGACGGTCATGCTGAACGTGGCCAGCAGGACCGCGTTCGCCATCGCCGCGTTCCGCCGGTCGCCGAGCGCCTCAAAACGCCGGGCGGCGAGGAACGCCGACCGCAGACAGAGCGCGAGAAAGGCCAGAAACAGGGCGGATCCGACGATCCCGTTCTCCGCGAGCAGCTGGAGATAGGCGTTGTGCACCTCGTGCGCGCGGCTGACGATGATGTCGAGCCACGGCACCGGCCCGACCCGGCGCACGTAGTCGCCTTCCACCGCCGTGTAGTTGTTCAGCCCGACCCCCAGAAGCGGATGGTCCCGTACGACGCTCCAGGCGACCTTCCACAGGTCCACCCGGCCGTCCCCGCGGTCGTTCGTCGTGATGCGCTCCCAGGCCGTGGGCGACATCGCCAGCCAGGCGGTGGCCACGGCCGTGACCAGCAGGATCAGCCCGGCCAGCTGCCGGCGGTGGCGCCGCAGCAGGACGAGCGCGGCAAGGGCGCTGGCGACGGCGGCGACAAACGCCCCGCGGGACAGTGTCGCGGCGAGCCCGACGGCGGCGATGCCGCCGGCCGCGACGAGGAGCCGGCGCAGCGCCCGGTTCTCGCTCGCCGCGATAAGACCAACCGTCAGGATCAGCGCCGCCAGCAGCCATGACGCGAGGAAGTTGGGATCACCCGCCCCGCCCTGCAGCCGGGTGGCCCCGGCCGTGTCCGCGGGGTTGCTCGGCCACGGGCCGGCGCCGGCCAGGCCGACGGCCACCGAGAGCACCGCACCGGCGAGAAACGCGCCACTGGCCATGCGCACGGCCCCCACGTCAGCCATTGCCGTGCCCACCACAACGAAGATCACTACCAGCGCCCACCAGTGCCACAGGTCGGTGGCGGCCGCCCCGATGTCGACAGCCCACAGCAGCGACAGCGACAGCCACACCAGCAGCAGCACGCCCACGATGACGAGCCCCGGCCGCTGCCGGAGAGCGCGGAAGCCAACGCCCCGTCCCGCCGCCCACCGTGCCCCGTACTCCGCTGTCAGCCCTGCCGTCCCTGCCGTCCCTGTCAGCCCTGCCTGCTCTGCCGGCCCCCGCGCTCCGTGCCCCGGCCGTCCCGCCGGCTCCTGTGCCGGTCTTCCCAGCGCCGTGAGCCAGCGCAGGATGATGACCAGACCGGCCGCTTTCGCGCCGAGGTTGAGGGCCGGGACGGCCTCGAAGAACAGCGTCGGCGCCCACAGGGCGATACCGAGCCGCAGGTTCACGGTGGCCAGGGCGACGTACAGCACGAACACGAGCAGCGCCAGGCCCACCCACACCCGTTCGGCCATGGCGGCACCGACGAGCCCGGCACCGACGGTGGCGGCGACGGCGACCACCGTCTCCGGCCGGCCATCTCGTCGAGGCACGTGCACCCTCCCGGTCCGCGCGGCACCTGCCTGGCCGCCGGCCTGTCCGACGGTTCGTCACCATCCCGTCCCCATCTGTCGTACCGTGGTCGACCGTATGCCGGCCCGGCCGTGCGCAGGCCCCGCAGGCGCGGTAGTTCGCCTACGCCGGATGCGGGTGGCAGGCGCCGATGCCGATGCCGATGGGATGGTTCGTCCGCGTTCACGGGCGGTTCGGCGGGCCCGCTGCCGCGCTGGTGGCGACCTGCGGCCTACGACTTTCGTCGTAGGCGTTTCGTCGTAAGCGGGTGGTACCAGCAGGCTGGTGGTGCCGTGCCGCGTCCCGGAATCCCAGGTCAGCAGGACTTCGGGCGGAAAGGCCGCGGGCTGGGAAACAGCACGTCTCCGTCCCAGGATGGATGTCGAAAAGCCAGACCTGAGCCGGAAGACGCCGCCGCCGGCCGCCCGTAGCGTGGAACACGTCCCAGTGGGAGCCGTGGGCCACAAGTGCGCACCGCGGACGTTTTCAGCTTCAGCTGTACGGCCGTGCATCCCTGACCCGGCATCATCCGGGCGCGAAAACACGCCCGCGGGTCAGGGCCGCGCCGTTTCGTCGACGTCTTCGTCGACGTCACCGACGGCTGAACTCCGAGGGACCGGTGTCGCCGAAGGGGGCGGGGATGACAGGCATGATCAGGGCGGAGTTACGGATGCGGGTGCGTCCGGGCTGCGAGGACGCGTTCGAGCGGGCCTGGCGCGAAGCGGCCGAGGAAATCGCGCAGGTTGCGGGAAACCTCGGCCAGGCGCTCATCCGCGATCTCACCGATCCGCGTACGTACGTCATCACCAGCGACTGGGCGGACCGGCAGCGCCTGGAGGCGTTCGGCGGCAGTGATTACCGCGAACGGCTCACCACCGCGCTGCGTGACTTGCGGGAGGACGCGCAGCGGCGCGTCTACGAGGTACGGGACGCGATAACCGGCCCGTGTCCGACGTCGACGGAGGACGCATGAGCATCAGAGTGATGTTGTACACGGAGGCTCCCGAGGGCGGCGAGCAGGAGTTCGAGGAGGCATACCGCCAGGTCGCGGTGCAGATGCGCGGCGTCGACGGGCACATCGCCGACGAGCTCCTGCGCGAGCCGGGGAGCAGTCGCTACCTGCTGTTAGCGGAATGGGAGGACGAGCGCCGTTTCACGGCCTGGGTCAGCGACCCCGCCCACACCGCGCGTACCGGGCCGCTCGTGCCGTATCTGGAGCGGACGTTCCAGCGCGCGGTGTACGAGGTCGCGGTGCGCCCGGCGGACCAGCGAGGGTGACCGGTGCTCGCAGGGACGATCGCGGTGGCGGTGGTGATCGGCGCGGGGCTGCTCGCCGGCGCGCTGCTCGCGGTGGAGAAAGCCGTCATACCGTATTTCGCCTCGCTGCCGGCGGGCCGGTACGTCCCCACCCTGACGTTTCTCGACGACAGGTTCGACCCGTTCATGCCCTGGCTGGCCAGGGTCAAGGCACTGGTCACGATCGCCGCGATCGTGACCGCGCACTCGACCGCCTCCCAGGTGCTCTTCGGCGCCGGGCTCCTCTGCACGGCAGGTGTAGGCATTGTTTCGGAAAGTATCAATGTCGCGTTGAACCGCCGGATCCGCTCCTGGGATCCCGGCCATCCGCCGCCGAACTGGGAGGCGGTACGGCGGCGCTGGGCGTGGGGCAACCGGCTGCGCCTCGCCCTGGCAATAGCCGGGCTCGCCCTGGACTGCGCTGCCGCGACGGCCCTGTGAGTGGCGGACGCGACTGGCGGTGTCATGAGAGGGAGAAGGAAAAGCAATGATCATTGCGGTGACGGGTACCTCCGGGCGTCTTGGTAACGATCTCGTGCCGCTGCTGCGCGCGTCCGGGCACGACGTCGTACGCCTGGTCCGTCGGGAGCCGGCCGCTCCCGACGAGGCACGCTGGGACCCCGCGACCGGCTCGGTCGACCCCGCGGCCCTGGAACAGGCCGAGGCCGTGGTGCACCTCGCCGCCGAGAACATCCTCGGCCGCTGGGAGGATCCGCAGGTACGCCACCGCATCCGGTCGTCCCGGGTGGATGTGACACGGCGTCTCGCCGAACAGCTGGCCACCGGCCGGTACGCCCCGCGCACCCTGGTGAACGCGGCGGCGATCGGCTACTACGGCCTCGGGCACACCGACGAGACGCTGACGGAGAACAGCCCACCGGGGCAGGGCTTCCTCGCGGAACTCGGACGTGACAGAGAGGCCGCCGCGATGGTCGCCGCCGACGGCGGCCTGCGCGTGGTCAACCTGCGCGTCGGCGTGGTCCAGGCCCCGGACCAGGGCATGCTCCGCTTCCTCCTGCCGCGGTTCCGGCGCGGCCTGGGCGGGCGCGTCGGCCGCGGCCGCCGATACCTGGCGTGGGTGACGAGGCTGGACACGGCCCGGGCATGCCAGCACGTCCTGGAGCATCCGGAGGTGTCCGGGCCGGTCAACGCCGTCGCGCCGAACCCGGTGACCAACGCCGAGTACACCCGCACCCTCGGCCGTGTCCTGGGCCGGCCGGCTGTGCTGGCCGTGCCGCCGTTCGTCCTGCGCAAGGCGCTCGGCTCCTTCGCGGAGGAAACCCTGCTGCGCAGCACCCGCGCGCTGCCGGCACGCCTGTCGGACACCGGGTTCACCTTCAGCTTCCCCGAGCTCGAGGCGGCGTTGCGCCATGTTCTCGCCCCATCCGCGGCCGGCGACGCCGGCCCGGCGCCGGCACGGACCGTGACACGGACGACGGCCGCATCCAGGAGCCGCTCATGACCGGCCTG
>NZ_CEVIVC010000006.1:24494-34554 GCF_982290645.1 Protofrankia sp. CiP1_Cm_nod4 | reverse complement strand
CCGGTCCCACCGCCACCGGTCCCGCCGCCAGTCCCACGGGCTCGGCGGCACCGGTGGCAGGCCATCCCCGCCGCTGGCCGGTCCTCGCGGTTCTCGTCCTGTCGGTCCTGCTCACCGTCCTCGACGGGACGATCATCAACGTGGCGCTGCGGGTCCTCGCCGATCCGGAGCAGGGGCTGGGCGCGACCCAGACCCAGCTCGAGTGGGCGATCAACTCCTTCACACTCGTCTTCGCCGCGCTGCTGTTCACCTGGGGCATCCTCGGTGACCGGATCGGGCACCGGCGCACGCTGGTGACAGGGATACTGATCTTCGGAGCGTCCTCCGTCGGCGCCGCGTACGCGGACACGCCAGCCCAGCTCATCCTGTGGCGGGTGGTGATGGGAATCGGCGCGGCCGCTCTGCCGCCGGCCACACTGGCGATCATCATGCATGTCTTCCCGCCGTCCCAGCGTCCCCAGGCGATCGGCATCTGGGCTGGTTCGAGCGGCCTTGCCGCGGTACTCGGGCCCATCGTCGGCGGCATCCTGCTCGGCCACTTCTGGTGGGGATCGATCTTTCTGATCAACATACCCGTCGTGCTCGTGGCGCTCGCGGGCACCGTGGCGCTGGTCCCCGAGTCCCGTGACCCCGCGCCCGGGCGGCTCGACCCGCTCGGGGTGGGGCTGTCGATCTCCGGCATCATGCTGCTGGTCTTCGGCATCGTCGAGGGCGGGCGGCTCGCGGACTGGACGCAGGGCCGGGTGCTCGGCCCGCTGCTGGGTGGCCTCGCGCTCCTGGTCGCGTTCGTCCGCTACGAACTGGCCATCGGCCATCCGGCGCTGGACGTCCGGCTCTTCCGTGACCGCCGGATGTCCGCGGCGGCCGTCGCCGTCGGGCTGGCCTTCTTCGCGATCTTCGGACTGACCTTCTTCATGGTCTTCTATCTCCAGAGCATCCGCGGGTACAGCCCGCTGGAGAGCGGACTGGCGCTGCTCCCGCTGGCCGTCGGCCTCGGGATGTTCTCGGCACGCTCCCCGAAGCTGGCCGAGCGGCGCGGCTACCGGCTGGTGGTCTCGGCTGGCCTGCTGCTCGCCTCGCTGTGTTTCTTCGGCTATGCGTTCCTGGACGCGGACTCGCCTGTCTGGGCGATACTGTTGATCTTCTTCCTGCAGGGCATCGGTATGGCACACGTGATGCCCCCGGCTACCGAGGCGGTGATGAGCCTGCTGCCGGCGAGCAGGGCGGGAGTGGCCTCGTCGATCACCAACGTGACCCGTAACCTCGGCGGAGCCCTGGGCATCGCCGTGCTCGGCTCGCTGCTCGCCGTCCGGTACCGGGACGGGCTGGAGCCGCACCTGGCCACTGTGCCCCCATCCGCCCGGGCGGATGCGACCGAGTCGGTGGAGGCCGCCCGTGTCATCGCGGCGTCGCTCGGACCATCCGGGAGGACGTTGTGGGCCGACGCGTCCGACGCCTTCGTCTCGGCGATGCACAGCACGGCGATCGGGTGCGGGCTCGCGGGGCTCCTCGGGGCGGCCGTGGTCGCGGTGGGGATGCCTGGCGCGCGGGAGTCGGCGACCATGCACCACCAGATCCCCCAGCCGGCCGCGCCGGGCCCCCAGCCGGCCGCTTCCCGCCCGGTGGGATCGCGGCCGTCGCAGTCGTAGCTGTCGAAACCATGGTCCAGTGACGTCGCGGCATCAGGAGAACCGGTGACATATCGTGGTGGTACGGGGACGTCCGAACAGGATTCCGCTGTCCGGGCGGCGCAGTCGGACGACCGGTCCCAGGAGTTCTGGCGGGCCCACTTCCTGCGGGAATCGACGCGTTCCCTGTCGTCCGCGGCGGCCCACCTTGCCGGCGGCGAGGCTGTCGAAGCGCTGTACCTGGCGCGTCAGGCACGCTTCTTCGTAGAGGCGATGCTGGCGCAGGCGGCCGCGGAGGCACGGGCGGCCGGGCACAGCTGGGATCGCGTCGGAGAGGTCCTCGGCCTGAGCGGGACAGCGGCTCGTGACGCGTACGCGGATGGCGCGGCGCGGGGATTCGTCGCCGAAGCGGGTGGCGTCGAGGTGCTGACCCGTATCGTCGACCGCTTCTACGGCAAGGTCGCGGCGGACGACGTACTCGGGCCGATGTACGGGGAGGACATCGCCGGCGCCGCCGAGCGGCTACGCGCCTTCCTGATCCAGTACTGGGGAGGCCCGCGTAGCTACTCCCCGCTGCGAGGACATCCGCGGCTGCAGATGCGCCACGCTCCCTTCCCGATCAATGCCCGGGCCCGGGAGTCATGGCTGCGCCTGATGGCGCAGGCCCTGACCGAGGAGGGCCTGCCCGCGCCGCTGGAACGCATGCTCTGGGAATACCTCGTGGACGGGGCACATGCCCTGACCAACACCGGGTGACGCGAGGGGCGGACGCCGGCTTCACCCGCGGGCAGGGCCGGGTGGGTGGCGGCGGCACTGTCAGGCGGGCTCGGGCGATCCGGTGATGCGGCCGCGATGGGCATAGATCGCAAGCTGGGTCCGGTCCCGCAGGTCCAGGCGTCGCAGGACCGCCGTCAGGTGGCTTTTCACGGTGGCCTCGGTGACGAACAGACGGGCAGCGATCTCCGCGTTGGACAGCCCGTCGGCGACCAGTTCCAGCACCTCGCGCTGCCGCTGGGTGAGGCGGATGTCCACACCCTTCATCGCGGTGCCGACCGTGGGAACGGGTGCGGAGGGTGCGGAGGGTACGGAGGGCGCGGTGTCGCCGCCCCCGGTCGGCCCGGTGGAGGACGGCCGCCCTGCCCAGCAGGCCGCGAGGTGGCTGGCGACGGTAGGCGCCAGGGTGATGTGACCGGCCGCGGTCGCGCGGATGGCGTCGAGAAGATCGGCAGGCGGGATGTTCTTGATCAGATAGCCGCGGACGCCGAGGCGCAGCGCCTCGGCCGCCAGGTCGTCGGAGCCTCGGCGGGCGGTGATGATGATGTGGGGGCGGCGATCCGGCAGGGCCGCGGACAGCTTGCGGATGAGCGGGAGGACGCCGGCTCCGTCCAGGTCGCGGTCGACCATGCAGATGTCGGGCTGGAACTCCTGCGCCGCCAGCAGGAGATCCGCGCTGTCCGCCACGTCCCGCACGACGGTGATGTCCGGTTCCCGGCTGAGAATCACCCGCATCCCCGTCCGTACCACGTCGCAGCTTTCGGCGAGAAGCACCCGTATCGTCCGGGTGGGCCGGGCTGTGGCATGTCCGGACACTCCGGGCTTGGACACCTGCGCCTCCTCCGGGGAATCCACAGACGACACGCACACGGCCCGGCCGGCGGCATCGACGGGTGGGCGGCCGTGGAAGAGCCCACCTTCAAGGTCTTCATGGACGGTGTACGGCATCATAACCCCTTCGACCGTCACGGGAACGATCTCGGCTACCCGGGGCCGCTTGTCCGGTGGGTCCGCGAGCATCCGGGTAGTTGAACAACCTGTATATCAACCCGGCGCCACGCACACACCATCGTCAGATAGATGATACCGCTCCGCCGGCGGCGGAAGATTTTCGTCCTTCTCCCGGATGGCTTCTCGCACCCGAGAATACCAGCCGCCCGACAATAACTGTCCGTGTACGGCGGCGGGCCGGGGCCCGGCGGCGGTGGGCCGCCGCCGAAGCCGCCGCGGCGCCGGATCCGGCCCGCGTCGATGTGATCCGGGCCGTGACCAGGAAGACCAAAGCCGGAATGATCATATATCTTTGACGTTACCGGGGGCCGGAGTCACCGGATCATCGGCTGGCAACACCGGAGATCGTCTTCGAAGTGGCCCACCTGGTGTTCCTTATCGCCGTTTGCCTTCCAGGAGGTGCGCCACCCGTGCCGTGATGAGACGTAACGCGGCCGGCACCGGAATCTGAGTCTGTCGTAACCGCGACAGACCTTTTCCTCGATCATGCCGGCACGGCAGGCTACGGCATGAGTCCAGAACAGGATACGCCGCCCTGCGTCGGCAGCTGAGGATGCGCCGGCAGGCAGCCGGTCGCCGTCCGGACGGGGGGAGCGGAATGGATGGACGCTCAGGGCCGGATATCGCGGCGGAGAATACGGTGCGCGGAGCGGGCGACGAGTCCACCCGCCCCGTACGGATTCTGCTGGTCAACGGCCATCCTGTCTTCCTGGCGGGGCTGCGTGCGCTGTTGGAGGCCACCGCGGTGGGCGAGGTGGTCGGTGATCTCACGAACGGCGCCGACATCATCCCCGCGGCTCGACGGCTGCGTCCGGATGTCGTCATCTTCGATTTCGACGACGACGACAACGATGTGCTGGCGCTGACCCAGCGCATCTCGCGGGAATGCCCGAGGACCGCCGTACTCGTCCTCACCGGACGGCATGACCAGCGGACCGTCGCGGCCGTGGTGCGGGCCGGTGCCCGCGGATGCGCCTTCAAGGCGGCGCGGCCGGAGGACCTCGCGCGCGCGGTGGAGGCGGTCAGCCACGGCGAGGTGATCTTCGGTGCCCATATCGCCGACAGCGTGTTACGCCACTTCGACGCCGCCGGGGCGGAGCAGCCTCCGTTCCCCGAGCTCACCGAGCGGGAGCGCGTGGTGCTCTGCCTCGTCGCGGACGGCTACTCCACGGCCGCCATCGCCGGTGAGCTGGCCCTCACCACGAAAACGGTGCGCAACTACCTGTCGAAGATTTTCGCGAAACTGGAAGTGCGGGACCGCGCCGAGGCCGCGGTCATTGCCCGGCGTGCCGGGCTCGGGGGCTGAACAGCCCGCGGAATGAACCCCGGGGAAATCTCCCGCAATCACCGCGGCTACCCGCTGCCGACAGCATATGCCGGCGGCTGTCCCCCGCGGGACAGTGAGGTACGTCACCATCTGGGATGCGTATTGTCGTCCAGCCGACTCCGCCACCGCCCGTCTCCACCTTTTGTCGAAACCGTGGCCCGGAAAATTCCCAGGCAGTTGGGACATCTGACTCATGACGCTGGGACAAATCATCGGGGACGATGAAACAGCCGCAAGGCGATGACAGCCGGACCACGTATTTCCAGGAGATCGCCGAACAACGACATCTGACCGGCAGGCATCCACCCCGCCGGTGCCCCCGAAAGCACCGGCCGGTGCTGTTCACCGGCGTTCCCGTTCGACGGCCCGACGTGAAATCCGCGGCAGCCCGGCCATCGCCGGACGGCGAGACGGTACCAGCCCTGGGCGGGTGCTGGTTCGCCCGCCGGTGGATTTCCCCGAAGCGGAACACCGCACAGCAGGACGTGGCACAGAGGTGAAGGCGGAACCATGCAAAGGACGTTGATCGTCGCAAGGATCACGCCGGGCGCGGAAGCCGAGGTCGCGCGTATATTCGCGGCCTCGGACCGTACCGGCCTGCCCCAGGTCGCCGGGGTGTCGCACAGATCCCTTTACAGCCTGGGTGACCTGTATGTCCATCTGCTCGAAACCGAGCATGAAAGCACCCGCGTGCTGGCCGACATCAGGAGCCAGGAGGAGTTCGGGCGGGTGACCGCGGAGCTGGCGCATTTCATCCAGCCCTATCTGCCCACCTGGCGGTCACCCCGGGACGCAGTGGCGCGCTGCTTCTACACCTATGAACCGGACGGCTCCCCGGCGAGACGGGTCGCGACCGGGCCTGCGCGGGCCGAGGCATGAGCCCGGCGGCCACCACCCCGGCCACCACCGAATGGGTGCGCTGCCGGGCCTGCTCCGCGCTCGTCTACGGGAAACGGTTCGCGCGCAACCTGTTCGTCTGCCCCGAATGCGGTGACCACGGGCGGGTCGGCGCACGCCAGCGGATCGGGCACCTGCTCGACCCGGACAGCTTCACCCCCCTCGAGCTCACCCCGACCGGCTACGATCCCCTCGATTTCTCCGACGGCAGACGGTACGAGGAGCGCTGGCACGAGGCGCGCCGCCGCACCGGCCTGCCCGAGGCGGTGCTGTGCGGCACGGGCCGCATCGGCGGGCGCGAGCTGGCCGTCGCCGTCATGGACTTCTCCTTCATGGGCGGCAGCCTCGGTTCCGCCGCCGGAGAAATGATCACCTTGACCGCGGAGCTGGCCCGGGAGCGCCGGCTGCCGTTCGTGGTCGTCACAACCTCGGGAGGCGCCCGCATGCAGGAGGGCGCCCTGTCCCTGATGCAGATGGCGAAGACGAGCATCGCGGTCGGCCAGCTGCGCCGCGACGGGCTGCTGACCGTCAGCGTCGTCACCGACCCGACCTACGGCGGGGTGGCGGCGTCCTTCGCCACGAACACCGACGTGGTCCTGGCCGAGGCCGGGGCCCGGCTCGGCTTCGCCGGCCCCCGGGTCGTCCGGCAGACCACCGGCGAGCGGCTGCCCGACGGCTTCCAGGGAAGCGCCTTCCTCGCCGCCCGGGGGCATGTCGACCTGGTCGTGCAACGCGCCGAGCTGCGCCCCTGCCTGAGCAGGCTGCTGGCGGTGGCCGCGCCCGGGCGCCGCCCGACGAAGACCAGGCCGGCCATCCGGGAGGCCCGGCCCCCGGCGCCGCGGCAGGAACATGATCCGGTCGCCGCGGGTGCGGCGGCGCGGGTACTGATCCGGGATCCGCGGCAGCTGCGCGACCGCGACCCGTGGGAGCGGGTACGCCTTGCCCGCGACCTCGGCCGCCCCACCACCCTCGACCTCGCCGCCCGGGTGTTCGACTCGTTCCTGGAGCTGCGGGGCGACCGGACGCACGGCGACAGCCCGGCGATCGTCGCCGGGCTGGCCGAGATCGGCGGTGTGCCGGTGGCGGTGGTCGGCCACCAGAAGGGGCACACCACCGCGGAACTGCTCAGCCGTGACTTCGGCCTGGCCAAGCCGGAGGGGTACCGCAAGGCGCTGCGCATCATGGAACTGGCCGAACGCCTCGGCCTGCCCGTCGTGACGCTGGTCGACACCCCCGGCGCGCACCCTGGGGTCGAGGCGGAGGAACGCGGCCAGGCCTCGGTGATCGCCAACGCCATCCAGCGGATGAGCGCGCTGCGGGTACCGGTGGTGTCGGTCGTCACCGGCGAGGGCGGCAGCGGGGGCGCGCTCGCCCTCGCCGTCGCCGACCAGGTGCTCATCGTCGAGAACGGCGTCTACACGGTCATCAGCCCCGAAGGATGCTCCGCGATCCTGTGGAACAACAGCGCCCGCGCCCCCGACGCGGCCCGCTCACTGGGCCTGGACCCGCGGACGCTGCTGCGGGCCGGCATCGTCGACGCGGTCGTGCCCGAACCACCCGGAGGCACACAGGCCGACCCCGGGACGGCCGCGGACACGCTGCGCGCGGCCGTACTCGAAGCCCTCCTCCCGCTGCTGGCCGTGCCGCCCGACGAGCTCGTGGCCCGGCGCGCGGCCCGCTTCCGCGGCTTCGGCGCGGAAGCGGTGGACGTACCGGCCCGCACCGGACGCCGGCAGGAGCAGGAATACGCGCAGGTGCCGGCATGACCCGCGACGAGGCCCCCGAGGTGGCGCCCGACGGGCGGATCGAGCTGCTGGCGGCGGTGCGGGAGCACGTCAGCCGCCTCACCCGCGACCTGCCCGGCCAGCCCAGCCGCCTGCGGCTGCGCTCCGGCGACGTCGTGCTGGAGGTGGAGTGGGCAGCCCCGCCGGCGGCCGGGCCGTTACCGGCAGGTGCGGCCGACAGCACCGGGATCCAGCCGGCGCGGCAGGCGAGCGACGCCGAGGCGTCCGGCACGCCGTCCGGGCCGGTCGTCACCGCACCCATGGTCGGGACCTTCTACCGGTCCCCCCAGCCGGGGGCGGAGCCGTTCGTGCAGGTCGGCGACCTGGTCGCACCGGGGGACACGGTCGGAATCCTGGAGGCGATGAAGCTGATGAACCCGGTGCGCGCCGAGGCCGCCGGCAAGGTCGACCGGATCGCCGTCGCCGACGGGGAGCCGGTGGAGTTCGGGCAGGTGCTCATCACGCTGGTGCCCGTCGGATGAGCGGGCTGGCCAGCGCTGCGGCCGGCGGCGCGACACATGGGGTGATGTGAGGTGTTCCGGAAGGTACTGATCGCGAACCGTGGGGAGATCGCGGTACGGGTGGCGCGGGCGTGCCGCGAGCTCAACCTCGCGGTCGTCGGCGTGCACTCCACCGCGGACGACGTCGAGGCGCTGCGCCGGCACGTGGACGAGACCGTCTGCATCGGGCCGGGCCCGGCCGGGCGCAGCTACCGCAACGCCGCGGCACTGGTGGAGGCGGCCCGCAGGACCGGCGCGGACGCCGTCCACCCCGGGTACGGGTTCCTGTCGGAGGACCCCGACTTCGCCGAGATCTGCGCCGCCAACGACCTGGTGTTCATCGGGGCGCCCGCGCAGGTCATGGCCTGCCTCGGTGACAAGAGCACGGCACGCACCCTGATGCGGGAGGCCGGGCTGCCGCTGCTGCCCGGCAGCCGCGAGGTACCCGGCGACGTCGACGAGGCGGCCCGGCTCGCCGCCACCGTCGGCTATCCCGTCATCATCAAGGCAGCCGCCGGCGGCGGGGGCAACGGGATGACCGTCGTGCGCGAGCCCGGTGGCTTCGCCCGCGCGTTCGCCGAGACCCGCGCCGTGGCGCGCGCGGTCTTCGGTGACGACCGGGTCTACGTCGAGCGCTATCTGGAACGGGCGCGGCATGTCGAGGTACAGGTCCTCGTCGACGAGCAGGGCACGGGGATCCACCTCGGCACCCGGGAGTGCTCCGTGCAGCGACGCCACCAGAAGCTGCTGGAGGAGGCGCCCGCCCCGGGGCTGGATCCGCAGCAGGCCGCCGCGATCGCGCGGGACGCCGTCCACGGCGCGCTCGCCACGGGCTTCCGCGGTGCCGGCACGGTCGAGTTCCTGGTGGACGCCGACGGCCGGCACTACTTCATGGAGATCAACTGCCGGATCCAGGTCGAGCACCCGGCCACCGAAATGGTCACCGGCTGTGACATCGTCCGGGAGCAGGTGCGCGTCGCGGCGGGCCTGCCCCTCGGTCTGACCCAGCAGGACGTGCAGATCCGCGGCACCGCCCTGGAGTGCCGGGTGAACGTGGAGGACCCCGCCAACGACTTCAGGCCGACCCCCGGCCGGATCGAGCGCTTCCTCCCGCCCGGCGGCCCGTTCACCCGGGTCGACACCCATGCCTGGCCGGGGTACGTCGTCGGGCCGCACTACGACTCGCTGCTGGCCAAGGTCATCGTCTGGGCGCCGCGGCGCGACGAGGCGATCGCGCGGGCCGACCGGGCACTGGCCGAGTTCGAGGTAGCCGGCCCGGGGGTGCGGACCACCATCCCGTTCCTGCGCCGCGTCCTCGCCGACGAGGAGTTCGCCAGCGGGCGTTACGCGACGTCCCTGGTCGACCGCCTGCTGGCCGGCACGCCACCGGAGCCGGGCAGGCGGCGCTGAGCCTCGGCCGGCCGGCCGGCCGAGGAAAGCCCGTCCGGCCCCTGGGCCTCCCTGGGCCAGATCGGTGAGCCGACAAACAGACGAACAGGAACTCGCGGAAAAAGAAACCGGCGGAAAGCCGGCGGGAAAAGAACAGAAAGGGAAGAAGGACTGTGAGCACGAACGAGACGATCACATCGGTCACACCGACGGAGATCGAGAACATCCTCGTCACGGAGACGGGAGTAGGCCCCGAGACGATCCGCGCCGGTGGTGGCACGACCCCCCTGGTCGACCTCGGCATCGACTCGCTCGCGGTGCTGCAGCTGCAGGGCGCGCTGGCCGACAGGTTCGGCGTGGAACTGCCCGAGGAGGCCGGTGGCTGGACCGTCACCCGCATCGTCGCCTTCGTCAACGGCGACCTCGCCGGGAGGCGCTGACGTGGCCGGGCACACGGAGAACACGATCGTCATCAGCGCGCCGTTCGACCTGGTCTGGGACATCACCAACGACCTGGAGCGCTGGCCGGCCCTGTTCACCGAATACGCCTCGGTCGAGGTACTGGAGCGGATCGGCACGACGGTGCGCTTCCGGCTGACGATGCACCCCGACGAGCAGGGACGGGTCTGGTCGTGGGTGAGCGAACGGACCCCGGACCGGCAGCGCCGGGAGGTCCACGCCCACCGGGTCGAACCCGGCCCGTTCGAGTACATGCGCATCCACTGGCGCTACGACAGCGACGGCGACGGC
>NZ_CEVIVC010000006.1:12538-24437 GCF_982290645.1 Protofrankia sp. CiP1_Cm_nod4 | reverse complement strand
CGTCCGGATGACCTGGATTCAGGACTTCGCGATGCGGCCCGACGCGCCGGTCGACGACGCGGGCATGACGCAACGGATCAACACGAACTCCGCCATCCAGATGGACGTCATCCGGCGCCGGGTCGAAGCCCTGGCGGCGGTGTAACCGGCCGCCCGCACGGCGACGCGAGAAGGGAACACCCATGAGCAGCACCGGACCCAAGGTCCTGTCCATCCACGACGTGCCACCGAATACCCGCCGGGGCGGTGACATCCGGACCCTGCTGTCACCGGCCACCGTCGGCTCGACGTCAGGTTTCCTCGGGACGCTGGCCCTGCGGCCGGGGGAGGTCGTCACCGAGCACTGGCATCCGTACTCCGAGGAGTTCCTCTACTGCGTGACCGGGAACATCACCGCACGCCTCGACGGCCAGGACACCGCGCTGCCGGCCGAGCACGGCCTGCTGATCCCCCTGGGGACGCGCCACCGGCTGGTCAACACCGGCGACGAGACGGCGTTCCTCGTCTTCCACCTCAGCCCGCTGGCCCCACGGCCGGACCTCGGCCACGTCGACACCGAGCCCCTGCCCACCCTCGTGCCCGCGCCGGCCGGGGCGGGCGGCAGCGGGGACGGCGACCCACGGAAGGCACCAGCATGAGCACACATACGAGCACGAGCGCGGGCCCGAGAAGGACGGTGGTCACCGGCGTCGGCGTCATCGCCCCCGGCGGGACGGACAGCCGCGCGTTCTGGACCCTGCTGACCGAGGGCCGGACCGCGACCCGGCGGATCTCGTTCTTCGACCCGGCGCAGTTCCGGTCGCAGATCGCGGCCGAATGCGACTTCGACCCCGCCGCCGCCGGCCTGGACGCGCAGGAGATCCACCGCAACGACCGGTTCATCCAGTTAGCGCTCGCCGCGGCCGCGGAGGCGGTCACCGACAGCGGCCTGGACCTGCCGGCCGGCGCCCCCGACGGCGGATACGGCGTCGGGGTCAGCCTCGGCAGCGCCGTCGGCGCCACCACCCGCCTCGAGGACGAGTACGTCGCGGTCAGCAACAGCGGCCGTGACTGGCTGGTGGACCCGGCATACGCCTCGTCCTTCCTCTACCACGCCCTGGTGCCCAGCAGCCTCGCCGGCGAGGTGGCCCGCAGGTTCGGCGCGCGCGGCCCCGCCGCGGTGGTGTCGACGGGCTGCACCTCGGGGATCGACGCGATCGGCCGGGGCCACCAGCTCATCCAGGACGGCGCGGCCGACGTGGTCATCGCGGGTGCCACGGACGCGCCGATCTCACCGATCTCGATCGCCTGCTTCGACGCGATCCGGGCGACCTCAGCGCGCAACGACGACCCGGAGCACGCCTCCCGGCCGTTCGACGCCACCCGGGACGGGTTCGTGATGGGGGAAGGCGCCGCCGTGCTCGTCCTGGAGGAGTGGGAGCACGCCCGCCGCCGCGGCGCCCACGTCTACTGCGAGGTCACCGGCTACGCGTCCCGCTCCAACGCCTACCACATGACCGGGCTGCGACCGGACGGTGTGGAGATGGCCGAAGCGATCACCAGCGCGCTCCGGCAGGCCCGCACCCCGGCCACGGCGGTCAGCTACGTCAACGCCCACGGGTCGGGCACCAAGCAGAACGACCGGCACGAGACGGCCGCCTTCAAACGCTCCCTGGGATCGCACGCCTACCAGGTACCGGTCAGCTCGATCAAGTCCATGGTCGGCCACTCGCTCGGGGCCATCGGCGCGATCGAATGCGCCGCCTGCGCGCTGGCCATCGAGCACTCCGTGGTGCCGCCGACGGCCAACTGGGAGAACCGCGACCCCGACTGTGACCTGGACTACGTGCCCAAGACCGCCCGTGACCAGCGGATCGACGTGGCGCTGTCGGTCGGCAGCGGTTTCGGCGGCTTCCAGTCCGCGATCCTGCTCGAGCGCGCGACGGTGACCCGGTGAGCGCCCCGGGCCAGTCCGCGGTGATCACCGGTATCGGCGTCGTGGCACCGAGCGGCATCGGGGCCGAGGCGCACTGGTCGTCCACGCTGCGCGGCGAGGTCAAGGTCGCCCCGGTCACCCGCTTCGCCACCCCCACGCCCGCCGCCGTCCTGGCCGGTACCGCGGCGCCCGCCGCCGTCCTGGCCGGTGAGGTGGACGGCTTCCAGCCCGAGGATCATCTCGACCCCCGGCTGATCGTGCAGACCGACCGGTGGAGCTGGCTGGCCCTGACCGCCGCCGGCCTCGCCCTCGATGACGCCGGCTACCGGCCGTCCGATCACGATCCGTACGACACCGCGGCCATCCTGGCCAGCGGCTCCGGCGGCAACGAGTTCGGGCAGCGGGAAATCGGGCGGCTGTGGAGCCAGGGCCGCCGGGCGGTGGGGGCCTACCAGTCCATCGCCTGGTTCTACGCGGCCAGCACCGGGCAGATCTCGATCCTCCACGGGCTGAAAGGCCCCTCAGGAGTGATCGTCTCCGGTGAGGCCGGCGGCCTGGACTGCCTCGGCGAGGCCCGCCGGGCCATCCGGCGGGGGACCCGCGCCGTGGTGGCGGGCGCCACCGAGGCCGCGGTCGCACCGTATGCGATGACCTGCTACGCCACGAGCGGGATGCTGACCGCGGGCACCCGTCCCGAGGAGGGCTACCGGCCCTTCTCCCGGCATGCCGACGGGTACGCGCCGGGCGAGGGCGGCGCCCTGTTCGTGGTGGAGGACGCCGCGGCGGCGCACGAGCGCGGCCACCGCGGCTACGGACGGATCGCCGGCTACGCGGCCACCCACGACGCCCACCACGACCGGCGCCCGGCACCCGGGCCGGACCCCCTCGTGCAGGCGATGCGACGCGCGCTCGACGACGCCGGCCTGACCCCCGGCAACGTCGACGTCGTCTTCGCCGACGGCATGGGAACACGTGAGCACGACCTGCTGGAGGCACGCGCCCTGGGCGAGGTCTTCGGTGACCGCCTCGCCCACCTGCCGGTGACGGCCCCGCACAGCCTGGTCGGGCGCCTGTGCGCCGGGACGCCGGCGCTCAACGTGGCGACCGCGCTCCTGGCGATGCGGGACGGCGTGGTCCCTCCGGTGGGCAACCTGACCGATCCGGACCCGGCATACGGGCTGCACCTGATCACGGGAGAACCACGCGGAATGCCGACGAACGTCATCATGATCAACGCCCGCGGCTACGGAGGGTTCAACAGCTGCCTCATCCTCACCTCGACTCCGTGATCGACACCGCCGTGACCGACGTCGCGGGGGAGGCGACATCGCGACCGCGGTCAACCGGCCGCGGCGGTTCAGCTCCGACGGCCTCCCATCCCGCGGCCATCCCGTCCGACATGCGCGGCACGGGTGCCCGCGTGCTCCTGAAGCGAGTGCGGGCAGGGTGAAGGGGTCCGCGTGGTGGCGGGTTGTGCCATGCTGGGTGGGCGACGGCAGTGGAGGAAGCCGGTGGGAATCCGGCGCGGTCCCGCCACCGTAACCGGGGAGCGAACCCTCACCGTGTGTCACGGACGTGTAGGCGTCCGGAAGGCCGAGGGGGAGCGGTGATCCGGGAGCCGGGATACTTCGGCCGTCCGCACCGTTACCGAGGGCGAGGAAACCCGAGGGAGGACCGCGGCATGCCCGTTCACGCCCGTCAGCCGGTGCCCGGCGCACGGTCGGGAGCACGATGACGGCCTACCCGCTGTCCGCGGTGGTGGGTATGGACGACCTGCGGCTCGCTCTCGTCCTCAACGCCGTGTCACCGGCTATCGGCGGGGTACTCGTCCGGGGGGAGAAGGGCACCGCCAAGTCGACGGCGGTACGGGGGCTCACCGCCCTGCTCCCGCCCCTGGCGGTGGTGGCCGGCTGCCGGTTCGCCTGCGACCCGGCCGCCGGTGACGCCGACTGCCCGGACGGCCCGCATCCACCCGAGGCTCCCGCCGTGACCCGGGCGGCGCGGATGGTGGAGCTGCCGGTCGGCGCCTCGGAGGACCGGGTGACCGGGGCGATCGACCTCGACCGGGCGCTCACCGAAGGCGTCACGGCGCTGCGCCCCGGGCTGCTGGCCGCCGCCCACCGCGGCCTGCTCTACGTCGACGAGGTCAACCTCCTGCACGATCATCTTGTCGACCTGCTGCTGGACGCGGCCGCGCTCGGCGTCGCCCACGTCGAACGCGACGGGGTGTCGGTCCGCCACGCCGCCCGGTTCCTGCTGGTCGGGACGATGAACCCGGAGGAGGGTGAGCTGCGCCCGCAGCTGCTGGACCGGTTCGGGCTGACCGTCGAGGTCGCCGCCAGCCGGGACCCGCGGGTGCGGGCCGAAGTGGTGCGCCGCCGGCTGGCCTACGATGCCGGCCCGCGGGCCTTCGCCGCCGCCTGGGCGGAGCAGGACGCCGCCCTCGCCGCCCGGATCGCCGCCGCCCGCGACCGGCTGCCCGCCGTGGAGCTCTCCGAGACGGCGTTGCGCCAGGTCACCGCGGTCTGCGCCGCCTTCGACGTGGACGGGATGCGCGCGGACGTGGTCACCGCCCGCACCGCGATCGCGCTGGCCGCCTGGGAGGGCCGCGAGCGCGTCACCGCCGACGACATCCGCCGCGCCGCCCGCCTGGCCCTGCCACACCGGCGCCGCCGGGGCCCGTTCGACGCCCCCGGCCTGGACGAGGACACCCTCGCCGACGCTCTGGAACAGGCCCTGGAACAGACCGGGGAGCCACCCACGGACGACCCTGACGGACCGCCACCGGCCGGCGGCGGGGGCGGCGGAGGCAGTGGCGGCGGTGGCGGCGGTGGATCCGCCGGCGGCCACGGCAACGGCGGTGCCGCTACCGACAGTGACGAGAATACCGGTGCCGGGCCGCCGTTCACGTCGGCCGGCGACCTGCCGGCCCCGCGCCCGGCGGAATCGGAGCCCCTGCACCGGGCGGAAACGCAACAGACGGAGACGGACGCGGAACCGTGGCCCGCCGGCGGGCCGGCCACCGCGTCCGAGCACAGCCGGTACGAGCAGCCCGACCCGTCGCGCGGACGGGCGGACGCCGCTGGCAGCGCACACCCCGCCGGCCCGCCCGGCCCGGTGTTCCGCCCCCGCCGCCTGGAGATCCCCGATGTCGGTACCGGTCTCGGCGCCGCCGGGCGGCGCTCCCGGGCCCGTACCCGCCACGGCGCGGTGGTCACCGCCTCGCCGGAGGCCCCTGGCCTGCACCTGCCGGCGACCCTGCGGGCCGCCGCGCCCTGGCAGCAGGCCCGCGGACGCCACGGGCCGGGGCTGCTGCTGCGGCCGTCCGACCGGCGCGGCGCCGTCCGGGAGGGACGCGAGGGCAACCTGGTGCTGTTCGTGGTGGACGCCAGCGGCTCCATGGCCGCCCGCGCCCGGATGCGCACGGTCACCACCGCCGTGCTCTCCCTGCTCCTGGACGCCTACCAGCGCCGCGACCGGATCGGAATGATCACCTTCCGGGGTGCCGACGCCGAGGTCGTCCTGCCGCCGACGTCGAGTGTGGAGGTGGGCGCGGCCCGGCTGCGTTCCCTGCCGACCGGTGGGCGCACCCCGCTCGCCGCCGGGCTCACCCGCGCCGGGCAGGTGCTGGCCGCCGAACGCCGGCGTGACCCCGACCGGCGCGCGCTGCTGGTCGTCGTCACCGACGGCCGGTGCACCACCGGCCCGGATCCGGCCGCCGCCGCGCACGCGCTGGCCCGCGCCGGGGTGGCCAGCGTCGTCGTCGACTGCGAGAGCGGCTATGTCCGCCTGGGCCTGGCCGGCCGGCTGGCCACCGCCCTCGGTGGCACGACCGTCCCGCTGGCCGCCCTGTCGGCGGCGGCCGGCCCGGCGGCCCCCACCAGCTCCGCGGATCCCGCCGGCTCCGCGGATCCCGCCGGCGCTGTCCGCCCGGTATGGCCGGCGCGCCCCGCCAGCCCGGTGCGTCCGATATGGCCGGCGGGATCCGCCCGGCCCGGCAGGCCCGCCGGGCCGACACCGTCCACACCGTCCACCCAGCCTGGGAAGGTGGCCTGAGGGATGCCGCAGGGACAGCCGGCCGTGATACCCGACGACGGCCTGACCACCCGGGCCCGCCGGGACCGCCCGCTGCTGATCGTCCACACCGGTGACGGCAAGGGGAAGTCGACCGCGGCGTTCGGGCTGGCCCTGCGCGGCTGGGCGCAGGGCTGGCCGGTCGGGGTGTTCCAGTTCGTCAAGTCCGCGAAATGGCGGATCGGGGAGGAACGGGCACTGCGCACGCTGGCCACCACCGGCGAGGGCGGCACGGTCACCTGGCACAAGATGGGCGAGGGCTGGAGCTGGGTGCAGCACCGCATCGACCCGGGCGCCCAGCCCGCCGACGCCGCGCGCGAGGGCTGGGAGCAGATCCGCCGGGACCTGGCCGCGCAGACCTACCGGCTCTACGTCCTCGACGAGCTGACCTACCCGCTGAAGTGGGGATGGATCGATGTGGCCGAGGTCGTCGAGACGCTGCGCGCCCGGCCCGGGCGCCAGCACGTCGTCGTCACCGGCCGCGCCGCGCCGCCGCGGCTGCTCGACGCCGCCGACCTGGTGACCGAGATGACCAAGGTGAAGCATCCGATGGACGCCGGCCAGAAGGGCCAGCGGGGGATCGAATGGTGAGCGGCCCCGGCGCCGCCGGCATCGCCCTGCCCCGGCTGCTGGTCGCGGCCCCGGCCAGCGGCGCGGGCAAGACCACCGTGGCGACCGGGCTGATGGCCGCCCTGACCGCCCGCGGCCTGCGGGTCTCCCCGCACAAGGTCGGCCCGGACTACATCGACCCGAGCTACCACGCCCTGGCCACCGGCCGCCCCGGGCGCAACCTCGACGCCGTGCTCTGCGGCGAACAGCGCATCGGCCCCCTGCTCGCCCACGGCGCCCGCGGCGCCGACATCGCCGTCGTCGAAGGGGTGATGGGCCTGTTCGACGGGGTGTCGCTGCCACGGCCCGGCCAGCCCGTGGACTTCGCCTCCGCCGCCCACGTGGCCCGGCTGACCGCCACCCCGGTCGTGCTGGTCGTGGACGCGTCCGCCGCGGGCCGCTCGGCCGCGGCCGTGGTGCACGGCTTCGCCACCTGGGATCGGCGGGTGCGCCTGGCCGGTGTCGTGTTCAACCGGGTCGGTTCGGCCGGCCACGAGCGCCTGCTGCGGGACGCCGTCGCCGGCCTGCGCATCCCCGTGCTGGGGGTGCTGCGCCGGGACGACGCCGCCGCGGTGCCCTCGCGGCATCTCGGGCTGGTGCCGGCGGCCGAGCGGGCGCCGGCCGCGGCCGAGGCGGTCCGGGCGCTGGGGGCGCTGGTCGCCGCATCCTGCGATCTCGACGCCGTGCTTGCGCTGGCCCGCTCGGCCCCGCCGCTGGACGCCCGCCCCTGGACGCCGTCGGACGCCGTGGCCGAGACCGGCGAGACCCGCGAGACGGCCGGGCCCGGCGGCGGGCGGCCGGTGCGGATCGCTGTCGCGGGCGGGTCCGCGTTCACGTTCGGTTATGCCGAACAGGTCGAACTGCTGCGCGCCGCCGGGGCCGAGGTCGTCACCGTCGACCCGCTGCGTGACGAGACGCTTCCGGACGGCACCGACGGACTGGTGATCGGCGGCGGGTTCCCCGAGGAGCACGCCGCCGCGCTCGCGGCCAACGCGCCGCTGCGGGCCGAGGTCGTCGCGTTGGCGCGCCGGGGCGCGCCGATCGCCGCCGAATGCGCCGGCCTGCTCTACCTGGCCCGCTCCCTCGACGGGCATCCGATGTGCGGCGTCCTCGACGCCGACACGGCGATGGGGCCACGTCTCACTCTCGGTTACCGTCAGGCGGTCGCTGTCTGTGACAACTCGCTCGTGACCGCCGATACCGTGGTGACCGCGCACGAGTTCCACCACACGCAGGTCATCCCGCCGACCGCCAGCACGACCGCCGCTGCTGCCGCTGCCACCACCCCTGCCGACACGGCTCCGGTTCTCGCTGGCGGCCGCGCCGGCCCCACGGCCGGGCCCGCCGCCGGAGCGTCCTTTCCCGGGGAGGCGCGCTTTTTCCCAGGGGACGTGCCACAGTCGGCCTGGCGGGTGGACGACCGGGCGGAGGGGTTCGTACGCGGCAACGTGCACGCCTCCTACCTGCACCTGCACTGGGCCGGCGTGCCCGGGGCGGCCTGCCGGTTCGTCGCCACGGCCCGCGGGGCGAGAGCGGCCGGGCCGTCCGCGGCGGCCGTCCGTGCTCCCGGCGCGGCACGGAGCGCGGGAGGAGCGCGATGAGCTCCAGGAACGTCGAGGGCAGCGAGGGCGCCGGAAGCCCCGGAAGCCCCCGGGCAACGCCGTCGAAAACCGCAACGTCGCGCGGCAAGGGCAGCGAGGGCGCCGGAAGCCCCGGGGCGGTTCCGCCGCGCGCCCGGCTGGTCGGTGTCGGCGTCGGGCCCGGCGACCCGGATCTGGTGACGGTCCGGGCCGCGCGGACGCTGGAGCGGGCCGACGTCGTGTTCGTCCCGGTCAGCGAGGGGATGCCGCCGCCGGGCCGGGCCGAGGCGACCGTGCGCGCGCACGTCACCCACGACCGGATCCGCCAGGTGACGTTCCGGATGACCGGGGACGCCGACTACGACGCCCCGGCGGCCGTGGTCATCCAGGCCCTGCGCGAACACCCCACGGGCAGTGTCGCGTTCGCCACGATCGGTGATCCGAACGTCTACTCGACCTTCACCACGCTGGCCGCCCGGGTCCGCACGCTGTTACCGGAGGTCACCATCGAGACCGTTCCCGGCATCATGGCCATGCAGGATCTCGCCGCCCGCTCCGGCACGGTGCTGGCCGTGGGCACCGAGACCGTGGCGCTGCTGCCGCTGACCGCCGGTGTGGACGCCTACCGCCGGGCGGTCGCCGACCACGACACCGTGATCGCCTACAAGGGCGGACGCGCGCTGCCGCAGGTCCTCGACGTGCTGGCCGAGGCCGACCGGCTGACCGGCACACACGGCGCGGCCGTCTACGGCGCCTGCACGGGCCTGCCCGAGGAGGACATCCGCCTCGCCGCCGACCTGCCCCGCGACCAGCCCGGCCCCTACCTGTCCACGGTGATCTCCACCCGGCGCCGGCAGTGGCCGGCATGACCGCCCGCCCGCCCGGGCGGGTCACGTTCGTCGGGGCCGGCCCCGGGGCCGCGGACCTGCTGACCCTGCGCGCCGCCCGGGTGATCGGCGAGGCGGACGTGGTCATCTGGGCGTCCTCGCTGGTGCACCCGGACGTGCTCACCCATGCCCGCGACGACGCCGAGATCGTCGACTCGGCCGGGCTGCCGCTGGAGGGCGTCCACGAGATCTACCGGCGGGCCGCGGCCGGCGGGCTCGCGGTGGCCCGCGTCCACTCCGGTGACCCGGCGCTGTGGGGTGCGGTGCAGGAGCAGCTGGAGATCTGCGCCGAGCTGGGGCTGGCCACCGACATCGTCCCCGGGGTCAGCAGCTTCACCGCGGCGGCCGCGGCCGTCGGGCGCGAGCTGACCGTCCCCCAGGTGGCCCAGTCGGTGATCCTGACCCGGCTCGCCGGCGGGAAGACCCCGATGCCGCCCGGGGAGGAGGTGGCCCGGTTCGCCGCGCACGGCACGACCATGGCGCTGTTCCTCTCGGCGGCCCGTTCCAGCCAGCTGCAGGCCGAGCTCACCGCCGGTGGCTACCCACCGGAGACACCCTGCGTGGTCGCCTACCGGGTGAGCTGGCCGGAGGAGCTGATCGTGCGGTGCGCGCTCGCCGACCTCGCCGCCACGATCCGTGAGCACAAGCTGTGGAAGCACACGCTGGTGCTCGTCGGCCCCGCCCTCGCCGCCGGCGGGACCCGCTCCCACCTGTACCACCCCGGTCACTTCCACGGCTTCCGCCGGGCCGACCGGGCCGCCCGCACCACGCTGCGGGCGGCCCGGGACAACTCCGAGGCCCCCCGCGCCCGCGACATTCCCGTCCGTGACGACCCTCGTGCGTCCGATGCGTCCAGCGCCTCACGTGAAGGGCCCGGGCCCACATGATCAACCTTCGTTGGGACGTCCCGCGCAGGCCGCCACGCAACCATCCCGGATGCGGTCGCGCGGCTGACAGCGACCGACAGGGACAGCCGTCCGCTGGGGAGAACGCGCCGGTGCGCACCACCATGAACGATCACAATGACGGATGGTCACGATGACGGACGCCAGGACACCGGGCCGGTCGGGCATCGGCCTGGTCGCGGTGACCGCCGCCGGCCGCGCGGCCGCCCGGGATCTCCAACGGGCCTGGCCGGACGCCCGCCACTACGACGGCACGGCCCGCGAGGCGCTCACCGCCGCCGTCACCGCATGCGCCGGGGTGGTCTGCTTCCTCGCGACCGGCGCGACCGTCCGGCTGCTGGCCGGCACCCCCGACACCGGCAGCCTGCTCACCGGCAAGGACAGCGACCCGGGGGTGGTCTGCGTGGACGAGGCGCGCCGGTGGGCGGTCGCCCTCGTCGGCGGGCACGCCGGCGGAGCCAACGACCTCGCCGAGCGGGTCGCCGCCACCCTCGGCGCGACCGCCGTCGTGACCACCGCCAGTGACGCCGCCGCGGTCCCCGCCCTGGACTCCTTCGGCGCCGACATCGGCCTGCGCGTCGAGCCCGGATCGCGGCTCGCCGCCGTGGGCACGGCGCTGCTCGCCGAGCAGCCCGTGACCCTGTACACGGACGCGGTCTGGCCGCTGCCGCCGTTGCCGGGAACGGTCCGGCCCGCCGATCTCACCGATCTCACCGATCTCACCGGCCGGAGCGGACCCGCCGATCACCCCTTTCCCACTGCTCCAGGCGCCCTCGGCGGCGCCGATGAACCCGACGGGAGCAGTGCGCCGGCCACGTCACAGGCCGGACCAGCCACGCCGGCCACGTCAGTCCCGCCGGTCCCGCCGGATCGGCCGGATCGGCCGGCGGCGCCCGCCATCGTGATCACCGACCGGGTCGTCACGCCGCCGGCGCCCGCGGTGGTCTACCGGCCGCCCAGCCTGGTCGTGGGGGTCGGCGCGAGCCGGGGCGTACCCGCCGACGAGATCGTCGACCTCGTCGAGCGCGCGCTGGCCGATGCCGGGCTGGCACCGCTGGCCGTGCGTCACCTCGCCACCGTCGAGGCCAAGCGGGACGAGGCCGGCATCGTCGCCGCCGCCCGCCGGTTCGGCTGGCCGCTGGTCGTGCACCCGGCCGAGGCGCTCGCGGCCGTCGACGTCCCGCATCCCTCCGAGGTGGTGCGGGCCGCGGTCGGCACGCCGAGCGTCGCCGAGGCGGCGAGCCTGCTCGGCCCCGACGCGGGTCTGTCCGCCGGCACCGCCGAACTCGTCGTGCCCAAACGGGCGAGCGCGCACGCCACCGTGGCGGTCGCCCGCCACCGTCCCCGCGGCCGGCTGGCCATCGTCGGCCTCGGCCCCGGCGACCGGGACCTGCTCACCCCACGCGCCGCCCGCGAGCTCGCCCGCGCCAGTGTGATCGTCGGTCTGGACCAGTACGTCGACTCCGTCCGCGACCTGATCCGGCCGGGCGCGCGCGTGCTCGCCAGCGGCCTCGGAGCGGAGGAGGCCCGCGCCGTCGCGGCCGTGGACGCCGCCCGCGCCGGCCACGCGGCCGCGCTCATCGGCAGCGGGGACGCCGGCGTCTACGCGATGGGCAGCCCCGCGCTGGAACGGGCCGACGGATCCTTCGACGTGGTGGGCGTCCCGGGGGTGACGGCGGCGCTGTCCGCCGCGGCGCTGCTCGGCGCGCCCCTCGGCCACGACCACATGATGATCAGTCTGTCGGATCTGCACACCCCCTGGGAGGTGATCGAACAGCGGGTCCGGGCGGCGGCGCAGGCCGACGTCGCCGTCGCGTTCTACAACCCGCGCAGCAAGGCGCGGACCTGGCAGCTGCCACGGGCGTTGACGTTGCTGGCCGCTCACCGTCCGCTGTCGACCCCGGTGGGCATCGTCACCGACGCCTTCCG